>NZ_JBTNDX010000050.1:0-11618 GCF_054510755.1 Pseudarthrobacter sp. MDT3-1
CAAACCACCAAAACCAGTCCGGAACTTCCCTAGCGCCAACGGCTGCACGGGATCCTACTCCACCCGTAGATTGCCCCTGGGGACACGCTCAGGAGTACTGGGCCACTAGCGGAGACTCAACCCTGCTCCAACGCTATTCGCCCGGTGCCGACACCATAGCCAGCGGTGTGATCGTCCACGACTACTGGGAAGAAGTCATGATTCTCTCTGGAGAACTCACTGATGTGAGTCTCGGGAGGACTTTCACACCCGGCAGGTACGCCTGCCGCCCACCTGGCATGCGTCACGGACCCTACCTCAGCGGCGCCGGCTGCAGCATGCTCGTTGTTGTTCGGCCTTCCCCGGAACCCGGCGCGAACGGACACTTGGGGCCCTAGCCGAGCGGACGCACGACGGCGGGACCTCCTTGAGTTCGTCCGCTTCCGCCTGATGCCGCGTCAGGAAAGCAACGGAACAGACAGCAGACCGAGTTCAGCCGAGTGGGGTGGGTTTGCCCCCGGCCTGGAGCAGGTGATCGCCGCGGCGCGGTTAGCGTAGGCGGCGAGCGCGTGCAGTTCATCGCGGGATAGGCTCTGGAGCCCGTCCCGCGCGCGGGCCCCGAGCGCTGCGAGCTGGTCCAGGCCGGAGATGAGCGCGGCCATGAAGGAGTCGCCGGCGCCCACGGTGTCCGCCACGGAGACGGGTTCGGCTGCCATTTCCGCCCTCCCCTGGCGGGCAAGAATGACCGGGCCGGACGCGCCGCGCGTCAGGCCCACGAGTGCGGGACCGAGTTCAAGCCAGGCTGCCAGGCTTTCCTCCGGCGTCCGGTGCGGATAGAGCCAGGCGAGGTCCTCATCGCTGGCCTTGACGATGTCGCTCACGGCGACGAAACGCTCCGCCTGCGTGCGGGCCGCGGCCACATCGGGGCAAATCGCCGGCCGACAGTTGGGGTCGAAACTGGTCGTCGCCCGCTCACGGGCGGCCTCCAGCAGTCCAAGCGTGGCCTGGTCACCTGGCGCCAGCACGGCCGCGATCGATCCCGTGTGGACGTGGGTGGAACCTTGCACCCCTGCCAAGGCCGGAAGTGACGCCCCATGGATGTCCCAGCCGATGTTGAAGGCGTAGGTGGCCGCCCCGTCCGGACCGAGCGTTGCGGTCGCCGTTGACGTGGGTGAACTGCCGCCCCGGACCACCGTGACGCCATTGGCCTTCAGGTGCCCCTCGATCATGTGCCCATGCGGATCATCGGCGTAGTGCGTCACAAGGTTCGTCGCCAGACCCAGCCGTGCCACGCCCACAGCCACGTTGAGGGGACTGCCTCCCGCGTGGGCCTGGACTTCGCCAGGCCTGCGGGGGTCGCAGATGATGTCCACGAGCGATTCGCCGATGACGGTGATCATGGTCAACGGCCCGGGTAGACGACGGCTTTGAGCTGGCCGGCCTGCTTGCCGGCTTTCAGGGCTTCTTCGGACTCGGCAAGGGTGAACTTTCCGGTCACGAGGATGTCCAGGTCCACTTTTCCATCCGCGATCAGTTGGATCGCCAGCGGCCAGGTGTTGGTGTAGCGGAACACGCCGGAGAGCCAGATTTCCCGGTTCTGGATGAACGAAACAGGGAGTTCGACGTCGTCCGCCCCGAGCCCCACCAGGATCACCCTGCCGGCCGGCCCAACGGCTTTGATCCCGGAACGGACTGCCTGCGGTGCGCCGGAAGCGTCAATGAACGCATCGACGTCGAGCCCTTCCACACTGTCCGTTATCGCGTTGAGCGCGTGCGTTGCGCCGTGTTCCAAAGCGAATGCGAGCCGGTCCTCGGCGATGTCCGTGATGTAGATTTCACTCGCCCCAAAGGCGCGTGCGGCCTGCGCGGCGATGATGCCGATAGGGCCGGCGCCGGCGATCAGCACCCGGCTTCCGGGCTTGATCTGGGCCCGTTCGCAGGCCCAGAGTCCAACCGACAACGGCTCAATGAGGGCGGCGGCCTCGTCGCTCACATTGTCCGGAATGTCATAGGCGAAATCGGACTGGATGGTGACGTACTCAGCAAACGCGCCATCGATCGGCGGGGTGGCGTAGAACTCGATGTCCGGGCACAGGTTGTAGCGGCCGGCTTTGCACTGCCTGCATTTACGGCAGGGGCGCTGAGGCTCAACCGCCACCCGCTGTCCGACCCGGGCGGGATCCACTTCGCTGCCGACGGCGGCGATCCTGCCGGAGAGCTCGTGGCCGAGAATCAGCGGGTGGTCCACCACGTAGTCGCCGATCCGGCCGTGCTCGTAGTAGTGGACATCGCTGCCGCAAACGCCGACGGCGGCAACCTGCACCAGGACCTGGTCGGCCTCGAGCCGGGGAACGTCCAGGGTTTCCATTGCCATGTCCCCTTTGCGCTTAAGGACGGAGGCGCGCATGGTTGCCGGCACATCCGTACCGAGCGCAGGGGACTGTGCGGTTGGTGTTGTCATGGAAAGGCATCCTTAAGAATCGGGCGGGAAGACGGTTACTTGACGGCGCCGAGTGAGAGGCCCTGGACCAGCTTGTCCTGGGCGGCGAAGCCTGCGAAGAGGACGGGCAGGGAGATCACGACGGCGGCGGCGCAGACTTTGGCGAGGAAGAGTCCTTGGCTGGAGACGAAGCCGGTGAGGAAGACCGGGGCTGTTCCGGCCATGACGCCGGTGAGGACGCGGGCCAGGAGGAGTTCGTTCCAGCTGAAGATGAAGCAGATCAGGGCTGTGGCGGCGATGCCGGGCATGGCCACGGGGGCGACGATCTTGCGGAGGGTCAGCAGCAGCCCGGCGCCGTCGATCTGTGAGGCTTCAAGCATTTCCACCGGCACTTCGGCCAGGAAGGAACGCATCATCCAGACCGCGATGGGCAGGTTCATGGAGGTGTACATCAGGACCAGGAACCAGATGTTGTCCAACGCTCCTGCCATCTTGGCGAACAGGAACAGCGGCAGGATGGCGGCCACCACGGGCATCATCTTGGTGGAGAGGAAGAAGAACATCACGTCTGTCCACTTCTTGACCGGCCGGATGGACAGCGCGTAGGCGGCCGGGATGGCGAGCACCAGGACCAGCACGGTGGAGCAGATGGAGGCTGTGGCTGAGTTGATCAGCGGCGGCCAGGGGCTGACGCCTGAGCTGGCGCCGAAGAACTCCTGGTAGGCGTCCAGCGTGATGTCGGCCGCGAGAGAGGGCGGATTGGTGGCGGCGTCGACCTCGGAGTGGAAGGAGGTCAGGATCATCCACAGGACCGGCGCGGCGAAGAGCAGGGCCAGGACCCAGGCGGCGACACCGGCGGCTGTGTTGTTGCGGGTCGAGTCCATCCGGGACTTGCCGCGGCGTCGTGATCCGGTGTTCCGGGCCGTCGGACGATGTCTTGTGTTGCGGGGTGTGTTGCGGGGTGTGTTGCGGGGTGTGTTGCGGGGTGCGGCAGGAGTGAGGGCGCTCATCGTGCTGCCTCCTTCTTGAAGAGCGAGAAAACGGTTCGCAGCGCAAAGGTGGCCACGATGATGGTGCCGATGACCACCACGACGCCGGCCGCTGATGCCAGGCCGTATTCGTTGGCGAAGTAGAACGTCTGGTAGACGGCGTAGGGCAGGTTGGCGGTGCCCAGGCCGCCGGAGGTGAGGGTGAAGACGGCGTCGAAGTTCTGCATGATGTAGATCGCGCCGAGCAGGCCGCCGAGCTCCAGGTACTGGCGCAGGTGCGGCAGTGTCAGGTGCGTAAAGATGTTCCAGGGGCTGGCGCCGTCCATCTGGGCTGCTTCCACCGTGTCCATGGGACGTGACTGCAGGCCCGCGAGCAGGATCAGCATCATAAACGGCGTCCATTGCCAGACCAGGGACAGGATGACAGCCATCAGCGGGGCCTGGGACAGGAGGTCCGGCTGGGGCGGGGTGTCGCTGCCGAACAGGGACCAGATCCAGGTGAGGATGCCGTTGATCAGGCCGTAGGTCGGGTTCAGGAGTGCGTGCTTCCAGACGAGGGCGGCTGCTACCGGCACCACGAGGAACGGTGCGATCAGCAGGGTGCGGGCCAGGCCGCGGCCGATGAACTTCTTGTCCAGCAGCAGCGCGAGTCCCAGGCCGATGACCAGGGACGCCAGGACCACCGAGACGGTCAGGACGATGGTGGTGAAGATCGCCTGGCGCAGGTCAGCGTTGGTGAGGACCTCGATGTAGTTGCTGAATCCTGCGAAGCCGGTCTGGTCCGGGCGGAGGCTGTTCCAGTTCAGGAACGAGATGAACAGGCTCACCACGAACGGCAGCTGGGTGACGATGATGAGGAAAATCAGGGCCGGCAGCAGCGGTGCTCTCCGTGCCCACGCCATGGCACGTTCGCGTGATTTGGCGTTCTTGGAAGGTTTGGCTGCACTGTTCCCGGTCCGGGAGACGCGCGCTGTTGCGGAAGTCATGATGTTCTCCTGGGGTTCCGTGGCCCGCCGGGGCGGGCCACGGAACCGGTTGGTAGGTGGTTACTTCTGGTACTTGTCGCCGATTTTCTGTGCCGCTTCCTGGCCCTTGGCCAGTGCGTCGGCCACTGAGCCCTGACCGGCGATGGCGGAGCTCACACCCTGGGAAACCGTGGTGCCCAGATCCGCGAACTCCGGAATGCCCACGAACTGGATGCCTACGACGGGCCTTTCCTGGAGGCCAGGGTTCTTCGGGTCGGCGTTCTCGATGGCGGAGCGCTCAGCCTCGAAGAACGGGGCGGCCTTCTGGAATTCGGCGTTCTCGTAGGTGGAGATGCGCTTGCCGGACGGAACCTTGGCCCAGCCAAGCTTTTCGGCGACCAGTTCCTCGTATTTCTTGGAGCTGGCCCAGGCGATGAACTTGCCCGCCGCGTCCTGCTTCTTGGAAGCAGCCTGCACGCCCCAGGACCAGGTCCACAGCCAACCCGAGGACTTTGTCTCCTTGACCGGGGCCTGCACGTAGCCGATCTTGCCCTTAACCGGGGAGGAATCGGCCTCGAGCGAACCGGCAGCCGAGGTGGCGTCGTACCACATGGCCACCTTGCTCTGGCTCATGTTGTTCAGGCATTCGGTGAACCCTGCCTGTGCGGCACCGGCCTCGCCATGCTTGCGCACCAGGTCCACGTAGAACTCGGTGGCCGCGGTGAACTCCGGAGAGTTGACCTGGGCATTCCAGTCCTTGTCGAACCAGGTCCCGCCGAACGTGTTCACCACGGTGGTCAACGGCGCGAACACCTGGCCCCAGCCGGGCTGGCCGCGGAGGCAGATACCCTTCATCCCGGCTTCTGCACCGTCCGCCTGGGCTGCGAGTTCGGCAACCTCATCCCACGTGGGGTTCTCGGAGATCTTCAGGCCCTTGGCCTCAAAAATGTCCTTGCGGTACATCAGGAAGGACGATTCGCCGTAGAACGGCTCGCCGTAGAGCTTGCCGTCTTCGCCCGTGAGCGAGGCGGTGTAGGCGGGGAGGATGTCGTCCTGGTTGAATTCGGCGTCCTTGGCCACGTTGTCCAGGGGCGCCAGCCACCCGTTGGCCGAGTAGAACGGAATCTCGTAGTTGGACAGCGACGCGACATCGTACTGGCCCGCCTGGCTGGAGAACTCCTGGCTGATCTTTGCGCGGACATCGTTCTCCGGCAGGATCGTGTAGTTGACCTTAACGCCGGTGTCCTTGGTGAAGTTGTCCGCAGTCAGCTTTTGCAGGTCCTCCATCTGCGGATTGTTCACCATCAGGACGTTGATGCTGTTCTGGTCACCGGCGGTGCTTCCGCCGCCGGCGCCCGAACAGGCTGAGGCAGAAAGTGCGATACACAGGGCACCTGCGGCGAGAGTTGCGGCGCGAATTTTCGGGCGCATTAAGGACTCCTTTGTTCTTCATGGTGTGCGCAGTCGCAGCACCCCGACTGCTGTGTCGAAGTACCGGACTGGAGCGAGGCGAAAGATCGGGAATCCGACGTGCCGCGCTGTTGTTCCTCAACATTAGGCCTGTGGGACAGGGCACAACTAGCGTCGTGGTTGCTACTTTCCGATACTAATTTTCCCTAACCACCCTCCGGGATAGGCGCTAATCTGAGGGAAGGCGCCAACGGCGCTGTCCATATTTCATGAACTCGGATGCCTGGAGAACCACTATGAGCGCTGCAGATACCGGCGACGGGGCATCGGCCAGGCTTGCCGAAAGGCTGCTGGGGATGCGGGCCAGCCGGGAGGTCATCCCGGCGGACCCGCACCATTCGGTCCGGTGGCACGAGCATGACTACCCCACCGCGGCGGCCCGCTGGAATTACCACCCCGAGTACGAGATCCACCTGATCAGGAAAGGCACCGGCAAGTTCATTGTCGGGGACCACATCGGCACGTTCGAGGCCGGGCATGTGTCCCTGGTGGGATCAGGACTACCCCACGACTGGGTCAGCGACCTCGAGCCCGGGGAGGTCATTGCCGGCAGGGACGCCCTGATCCAGTTCGATGGAAAGTGGGTGGAGCAGACCGCGGCCCTCGTCCCAGAGCTGGCCGAAATCGAACCCCTGCTGGAACAGTCCGCACGCGGCATCGAGTTTCTCGGGAGCACGGCCCTGTCTGCGGCCGCATCCATCGAAGCGATGGGCACCGCCACCGGGCTGGGGCGTCTGTACCACCTGCTGGAACTCTTTGCCATCCTTGCGCGCTCACCGCAGGAGGACCGGCGCTACCTCGCTGACGAATGGTTCAGGCCGCAGCTGGACGGCCAGGCCGCGGCGGTGGTGGACATCGTCCTGGAGTACGTGTTCGGCAATCACGCCGACAGCGTCAAAATGTCCGAGGCGGCGGCCCTGGTGGGAATGTCCGAACCGACCTTCTCGAAATACTTCAAGCGCGCCACCGGCCAGAACTTCAGCGATCTGGTCCGCAAACTCCGGCTGGCCCATGCACGGCGGCTGCTCGAGCGCAGCGACAAGCCAATTTCGGACATTTGCTACGAAGTCGGGTTCTCCAACCTTTCCAACTTCAACCGGCATTTCCTGAACGACGCCGGCGAAACGCCCCGGAGCTACCGCCAACGAATGCAGGGGTGACCCACACCCAACGTGCGCTAAGCGGTGGGCGAGCTAGAGTGAAAGCCCACTTCGAGGAGGCCATGCATGGAGAAAGAACCGATGCCGTCCGAGGCCAACGATCCCGGGCCCTTTTACCACGGCACCAAAGCTGACCTGAAGTCTGGGGACTTGCTGAAACCCGGCAACACGTCGAATTACGGGGAGCGAAAGACGGCGAACTATGTCTACCTGACTGCCACGTTGGATGCGGCAACCTGGGGAGCGGAGCTCGGCGTGGGCGAGGGACCAGGCAGGATCTACCGCGTGGAACCCACGGGCTCCTTTGAGGATGACCCCAATCTGACGGACAAAAAGTTCCCGGGCAACCCGACGAGGTCCTACCGAACCCAAGAGCCCTTGCGAGTAGTTGACGAGATCTTGGATTGGCAGCCGCATTCCCCCGAGGTGCTACAGAACATGCGGAACCACCTTGGAGAACTCAAACGGCTGGGCATCGAGGCAATCAACTGAACTCCCGCGGAGCGCACGACGGCGGCGGCTCCCGCCGTCGTCCGCTCTGTTTCAGAGGGGTGCTTTGGCGGTGATGAACTGCCGGATCCACTGGATGGTTTCCGGGCGGTCCAGCTGGAGGCCGTGGCCGGCGCCCCGGACCTTGACGAGCGTGGAACGGCGGATGTGCCGGTGCAGCTGGACGGCGTTGGGCATGGGCGTCAGGGCGTCGTGCGTGCCGTGGAGGATGAGGGTGGGCGATTCGATGGCGCCGAGCCGGCTCCACGCATCGTGGTCCCAGCTGGCGCGGAAGTGGCGTGCCTTGGCCCAGGCGGTGGCCCTCGAATTGAAGAAAGTGTGTATTGCGTCGGAGTGGTCCGCGGCCCATTCCGGCGCGAAGAACAGGGGCTCCAGTCGCGCCATGTCGCCGCTGACCAGCGCTTCCATGGCGTACTTGGTGGGCTCGGCCCCGGCCAGTTTGCCTCCGCTGGTGGCAGCAAGAATCAGCGTACGAACACCTTGCGGGTGGTCGATGGCGAGCCATTGGGCGACCCGCCCGCCCATGGAGTGGCCGTACACGTGCGCACTGTCCACGTTCGCCGCCTTGAGGACAGCCGCTGAATCGGCGGCGAGGAGCCGCGTGGTGTAGCGGCCGGCGTCGCCATTGCTGCTCCCGCCGATCCCCCGGTGGTCGAAACGAATGACGCGGAAATGCTGTGCCAAGGCCTCGGCCGCTGGCCCCCAACCGTCCATGGCGGTTGCCTGGCCGGCGATCAGGAGCAGGGGCTCGCCATGCCCTTCTTCGGCCCACGCCAGCTCGGCGCCGTCGGGAGCCAGGGCAATCTTCACGGTGACACTCTATCTTTACGCGCGGCCAGGGCGATGTGGTGCAGGGCACGGCGGGCATGCGCCGGGCCAGCCCGGAACGCTGTCCCGGGGGGCCCTTAGTTTGCCACCACCCAGATTGCTTCGGCCGCGGAGGGGCCCAGGTCAACGTCGCGGTCCCCGACCCGAATCGTGGTCACGTCCGCATACGGGCGGTGTGCCAAGACTTGGAGCCGGGTGTCCGGTCCCAGCCCGAGCTGGGTGAAGTACCGGAGCATGTCCGGGTCCGCGTCCGAGATTCTTGTGATGGTGACCGTCCGTTCCGGTTCCACGGATGTCAGGGGATCCCCTTGCGGGGGGTGCGGTAGCCCATTTCCCGAGGGGATTGGGTCGCCGTGTGGATCCCTGGTGGGGTGGCCGAGCTTCTCGTCGATGCGCTGGATCATGGTGTCGGAAACGGCGTGTTCGAGGATCTCGGCCTCGTCGTGTACCTCGTCCCAGCCGTACCCCAGAATCTGCACGAGGAATGTTTCCAGAAGCCGGTGCCTGCGCACCATTTCGACAGCGTGTGCCCGGCCGGCGGGCGTCAGTTCGATGCTGCCATAGGGGGCATGGGTGACCAGGCCCTGCTTTGCCAGCCGACGGATGCCGTCCGAAACGGTTGACGGTTTCACTGCCATCCGCTCGGCCATGGCGCCAACAGTGATGGGAGCCTCGGCCCATTCCGTTGAGGACCAGATCATCTTCAGGTAGTCCTGCGCGGAAGCTGTCAGCTCGGAGACGGTCATAACCCCATATTACCAGCCGAACATGAATGTTAGACTGGCCTAACATAAGTGTTTGACCAATGGAGATGAGATGGACGGCATGCCGAAACCTGAGGGAAAGACGATGCCGACCCGGCGTGCCATGCTCACAGGAGCGGCGGCCTTCGCCGCCGCGCCTGCGCTTGCCGGCTGGGCACCGTTGGATTCCAAGGATCCCGGGCATCACGCCGGACACGGCACGGTCTCAGGTCAGGCAGCGAAGACCTCCACGGGCGGTTCCTCAGCGGCGGGCGCTGGTTCGCCCCGCACGGACTCTGGCCACATGGCGAACCATGCCGGTCACGCAGGCTTCGCCGGCGGTTCCGTCCCGCCGGAGCGCGCCGGGATGGACCCGACCGCGATCCTGCACGATTTTGACCGAGGGACGACCAGTAAGCTTCCGGACGGCCGCACCCTCCGGGAATGGGACATCGTCGCGGTGGACAAAGATTTCGAGATCGCCCCCGGCGTGACGTTCCCGGGCTGGAGCTACAACGGCCGGATCCCCGGTCCCACTCTCTGGGCGCAGGAAGGCGACGCCCTCCGGATCCACTTCACCAACGCCGGCGCGCACCCCCACACCATCCACTTCCACGGGATCCACCGGGCCGAGATGGACGGCACCCCGGGGATCGGCGCCGGGTCCATCGCTCCGGGCCAAAGCTTCACCTACGAATTTGATGCCACACCATTCGGCACGCATCTCTACCACTGCCACCAGTCACCACTGGCGCCGCACATCGCCAAGGGCCTCTACGGCGGCTTCATCATCGAACCCAAAGAAGGCCGGCCGAAAGCCGACAACGAAATGGTCATGGTGATGAACGGGTATAACACCGACGGCGGCGACGACAACGAGTTCTACTCCGTCAACGGCCTGCCGTTCCATTTCATGGACTTCCCTGTCCAGGTCAAGCAGAACGAGCTGGTCCGGATCCACCTGATCAACGTCCTCGAATACGACCCCATCAATTCCTTCCACGTGCACGGGAACTTCTTCCACTACTACCCGACCGGGACCATGCTGACCCCCAGTGAATACACCGACACCATCTCCCAGGTGCAGGGCCAGCGCGGCATTGTGGAGCTCCGCTTCCCGTACCCGGGCAAATACATGTTCCACGCCCACAAGACCGAGTTCGCTGAACTGGGCTGGATGGGCTTCTTCGAGGTAGGCGCATCATGAGCCTTGATGAAAAGTCAGCAGCCGCCCTGGCGGCAGCACCCCACCGCCGGCCGCCGGTCCCAAGGTGGCTGCTCGGCATCGGTCCGCTGGTCCTGATCGCGATCCTCCTCGGACTGTTCACCCTGCTCAACGCACCGGGCCTCAACAAACTCTCCGAGGGCGTTCCGCCGAAGGAGGAGGTCGCCGTCGAAGACGTCCGCCTGACGGCCGGCCAGATCGCCATTACCGTCCGCAACGAAGGACCGGACCCGGTATCAGTCGCCCAGGTGAACGTCTCGGATTACTATGCCCTGTTCACGCAGACCCGGGAGACCATGGCGCCGCTGGAGTCCACCACACTGACCATCAGCTACAACTGGGTGGAGGGGGACCCCTACGAGGTGGCGCTGGTGACCTCGAACGGCGGCAAGATCCCGGCGGTTATTGAAGCGGCCGCCCTGAGTCCGGAGCGCGGTAGTTCCTTCTTCGGACTCATGTTGCTCATGGGGATCTATGTAGGCGTGATACCGGTAGCCCTGGGAATGCTGTGGATGCCGTTCGTGCGCCGTTCGTCCGCGTCCTGGGTCCGCGTCCTCTTGGGAGTCACCGTCGGGCTGCTGGCCTTCCTGGCCATCGACGCGACCCTCGAAGCCGTGGGACTCGTCGCCGGCAGCGGCGCGTTCGGCGGCCCGATGGTCGTCTTCCTCGGCGCCGTGACCGCCTACCTCATCCTCGAGGGAACGGATGCGTGGATGCGCCGGCACCAGAACGCGACTACCGCTGGCCAACCTTCAGCCCTGCCGCCCCAGCACCTGGCGCTGCTGATCGCCATCGGCATCGGCCTGCACAACTTCGGCGAAGGACTCGCCATAGGATCCGCCTACGCGGTGGGCTCACTCGCCCTGGGCGCCTCCCTGATCGTCGGTTTCGCCATCCACAACACCACCGAGGGCCTGGCGATCGTCACCCCGCTCGCCAAACAAGCCCCCGGCCTGGGCCGCCTGGTGATCCTGGGCCTGATCGCAGGAGCGCCCGCGGCCGCCGGAGCCCTCATCGGGGCGACCGTTTACCAGCCGGCCCTCGCGGCCTTCCTGCTCGGCATCGGAGCCGGAGCCGTCGCCCAGGTGGCCGTCAAACTCCTGCCAATGCTCAAGGACACCGCGGGCAAGACCCTCACCCCGCTCACCGGTGCCGGCGTCGTCCTGGGCATGGGACTGATGTTCGCCACCGGCCTGCTAGTCCAGGCCTAGTACTACAGTCGCGTTTAATTTGAGCTGTATCGGCGGTTTGACCGGACTTTCGGCAGGGAACCTGTTAATCGTTGGTGGTGAGTGATGATATTTGTGTG
>NZ_JBTNDX010000051.1:0-11490 GCF_054510755.1 Pseudarthrobacter sp. MDT3-1
AAACTGGACTAGACATAATGATTAGATTCCTGGTTCTCGCCCCACGCGATCAAGCGGACTTGCTATGACCCAGTGGCACCGTTCCAGCCTGACACGTAGGGCTTCGGCCTCTCGGTGCCCGTCGAACGGGATACCACAATTCTCACGCGAACGGGCGTGGGCGGCGGAACCCGAGCGTTCTTCTCGCCGGAGCAAACATCCGGCATGAAGGATGTGAAGGAGCCTGCGGATGTCTACTCCCTCGGAAAACTTGCTCAGTACCTGACGGAAGGTGTGTGGCCGGACTTCGCTCCAGTCTTGACCAACCCAATACGGGGGATAATCACGAAGACTACTAACATGCAGCCGGAGAAGCGGTATGGGAGTGCCAAGGAGCTTGAACAAGCTCTGATTGATGTCATTAGCGTTCCCGCTGCATCGACGAAGACGGACGCTGACTTGCAGGATGAGTTCGTGGCTACCCTGCGCGAGGGCAGCATCGGCGCTAAAGCGCTGATGTTGCTGGAATGGCTGAAGAACCTGGACCCGGCAGACATTGGTGTTGATCTCTACTACCTCAACACGATGCCGAAGTTGTACAACTCAGACATTCAAACCATGTGGAATGCGGATGCGGAGGGTTTCACTAAAGCCTTCGGTAACTTTTGCTCCATAGCGCTCAACTTCGAGTCCTTCCGTTTTCAGGATGTTGACGAGCCGGGGCGGTTCGCTGAACGTGCGGCTCAGACCACTAACTCTCCCGCGATCAGAAGCCACGCAATCGAACTTCTGGCACGCCTTGGCCGGGATATGAACCGCTGGCTGCTGAGGGAGCTTGCCGTCAAGCTCGTCAGGGGCGTCAGGCCTGGACCTATGGCGGATGCCGTGGTTGAGGGCTTTACCCAAGCTGGCCCGGGTCCGACTATGTGGACTCTGCGTGATTACAACCTTGATCAACTTGACGCTGTGACGAGGAACAGGGTGAGGGCGTTGGTTGCCCGGGCGGAGGCAAGTCTCATCTAGCATCAACTTCGGTGGTGTTACTACCGTCGGCTGGCACTGTTTGGTCAGCACAGAACCGAATGGGAAATTGCGCCGCCGTCATGTCACGCCCGTCGGGTCAGTCGACTGGCAGTGGCGTCGCCGACCAGTACACGGTGTGTGCGGTCGGATAGGGCCGCCTCCTCGTGCGTGGCGCGAAGTCTGCATCCGAAGCGTCTACTATCCGCAGCTGTCCGCCCACTTCCATCATTCTCGCCAGATCGGAACCGCTTAAGTTCTCGACCAGCCTTTTCCGTACTGGCTCGGTCACGTCGAAGAGGAGGTCGTCCACTACTCCAACGAGCTCGCGAAAACAATCAACCAGCCTGGGAGGCAGCGTCTGCGACACAGTTGTTGCCGCCACGTCCCGCACTCGAAGAGTTGCAGAATCGAGGAAACCCACCGGGAAGGTTGTCGCTAGGTTCGACTGGGAATGTGCAATCGTGGTGTTCCTAAATGCCCCGACCAGCGCATGAATGTCTGAGAGCTCGGCCGGGATGACGATGTGGGCGGTCAATGCTTTCCGAACTTTCGAGGGGAAATAGGTGCGGCAGTATGCTACGACCGCGAAGGCAATCAGGTAGGCTGCCGCGTCCTCGAGCTGAGAGCCCTCGCCGCGCGAATTGATCGCGAGATCGAGGGCATGACGAGCCTCTGCGAGATCCGCCCCGTAACTCGACAGCTCGACGAACAGTCGAGCGTCTGCGGAGTCGGGTACCGTCACTACCTTGAAAATTGGTTCGTCAGCGCTGTTCACAGAACCATCATCGCCGACGTCGACCATCCCGGCGTCCGTCGGCTGTCACGCATTGTGGGGCGGTCAGTCAGGTTGCGGTGTGTGCCTTGAAGGCGTGTGGGAACTTCGCGGCCGCAGAACCTGGCGCTGCACCGTCGGGTCGGCCGCCAGGGTCGATGGAACGACCATAGATGTGTCTTCCCCGTCGGAAGCGACCGCGTCGCGGCGGAGGTCCGCGTCCGGGCATGGCAAACGGTTTTCCGGGGCTATCGACCCATGGGTCGCCGACCGCCCCGGTAAGGGGAAGTCTTGGCAGCTGAATCTGGCGGGAGAAGAAGCTGGCTGATCGGTACATCCAGAACGTCGGCGATATCCCAAAGGCGCTCGTACGCCACGCTCTTCCGGCCCCACTCGATGCCGATGATCATATTTCTGCTCAAGCCAGACTCCAGGGCCAACGCTTCTTGGGAGAGTGCTTGCTCCAGTCGGAGCTCTCGAATTCGCGCCCCGACCATTGCCCGACGTTCACCCCACCGAAGCGTCTGCTCCTGAGAGGACTGGTGCGGGCGAGTGGGCATAGATCAATGCCAACCAATAATGTCAGGCTTGTCTGCTCTACTAGTGATACATGCACCGGATGGTGCTCGCCTACACGATGTGAGCGGACGATGAAGACACCACAACCGGGGAAGAGAACTCCTCCTGTCACGGAGGGTGCCGTGGGATCTAAGCCAACGGAATCCAAGGAACGCAGCAGACTTGGACCCAGATCGGATAGTGATCATCCCGTCGCGCGACCCCCGGGAAGGTCAGATCGTGAGCGCTTCTACGATAAGACGCGCCCGGGAGAGGGTGGGTGCTTGCTTTGGACTGCGGGCAAGACCGCAAGTGGACATGGGAAGTTCCAGTTTCACGGTAAGACCATGATTGCCCACCGCATGGCATGGTTTTTCGAGCACGGCGAGATTCTTTCCGGGGACCAATTGGTATTGCACTCATGCAACGTCCCCTCATGCGTGGAAGTCTCCCACCTGAGGCTAGGAACGCATGCGGAGAACATGGCAGATAGGGTGGCCGCTGGCAATTATGCCGCCACTCGGGGCATGAGCTGTTCATTCGCCAGATTTACCGACGAAGAAGTCGCCCGCATGCGTGAAGTGATCGCGGAAGGAATGAAGCAGCGCGAGATTGCTGCGCTCTTCGGCTGCACCCAGTCGTATATTTCTGCGATTGCCCGAGGAAAAATCCGCGCCCACCCGACCAGCGAACCATCGCCGTACATCCTCGCCCAACGGGAGCGGGAGGCCAGGGCCAATGCCAACCGGCTGAGAATCGATGAGATCCTCTCTGTCGTCCACCCGGACGATGAGATCGTCGGCGAGGAATGGCGGCCAACACCGTTCGAAGGCTATTTGGTCAGCTCCCTCGGTAGAGTCCGCGGGAGGACGATGATTATCCTCAAGCCGTTCATCAAGGAGGGCGATTACGCTATCGTCCACTGCGGGAGCCGGAATCCCCAAGCGGTGCACATCCTAGTGTGCGAGGCGTGGCACGGTCCCCGGCCGGCGCCCGGAATGCATGCCGCCCACAGGAACGGGGATTCGATGGACAACACACCCGACAATCTTCGCTGGGCCACGCCGGCAGAAAATGGTTACGACAGGGTCCAGCATGGAACAGTGCAACGAGGCGAGACACACTACCGCGCAAGGCTGACGCAGGAACAAGTCAACGACATTCGAGCCCAACTACCGGGCACCCGGGGAATAATAGCTCGTCTGGCCAGGGAATACGGCGTGGTCCATGGCACCATAAGGGCCATCCGGGACAACCTCACTTGGCGAGAACTAAACGCATGATGGACTTAGCGGCTTGGTCTCACCTGCGTCTCCGGCCTCGAGGCAATGCACGATCTGGCGCGCCTACGTCTCTTGCGGGCGCATAGACGGTGCTTCGCAGATTCACCTGCGTCTCTTGCGCGCGTTAATGGCTCGTTTTGAGCCCACCTCCGCGGCTTATGAAGCGGATCCCTGGCCTTCGCGTTCTTCTGCCGACGGCTCTGGACCCCTCCGGCCTCTCGTGCCTGCACGAGCGAGCAGGCCGCCCAACCGGCGACGCGCCCACAGCCGGAAAACCCCAACCTGGGATCAGGCCCGACCTCCGGTGCGGGCGTGCCGAGGCGTTGTCGAGAATCCCAAGCACCTCCCCATCCAGACGCAGTGAGGCCACGACCGCCGGCAACCCCTCGCCTGGGTTCTCCACCACGATGGGACTGTCCCGTGGCATGCGCTTCAGCCTCATGGACACAAGGTCCAGTGCAAAGATGGTGCTCTCGGTCTCAACGATCACAGTTCTCCTCCGTCAGTCCATCATGTCTTTGTGATAGGTGATGTACTCCGCTGCGGCTAGCAGCCGGTCGGCATCGTCATTGAACATGCCCATGCCAGTGTTGCAAGGCCTACACACCAGCCCCCGCACCTTCCCGGTAATGTGACAGTGATCGACGTGCAGTGGACGCAACTTCTCGCATACGGCGCACAGGTTGTGCTGGTCCAGGAGCATCGCCGCATACTCGACGGCCGTGATGCCGTAGAGCCGGCCAATGCGTGCGGCAAACACCGGGTCCACACTGGCCACTGTGCAGCGCGTGCACATGACCAGCGCTACGCCACGGGCAAAGAAGTCAGCCAGGGGTTGGAATCGCCCGCAGCTATGGCATTGGATAGTCCCACGCGCAGGCATCCTACCTCCCCGTTCCGAGGAGCGAAACCACCCGCTCCATCTGCTTGCTATCTTCCTCAGAGTGGGGCGTGCGCCCCATCACCTGTGATCAGAGTACGGGCAAGACCTGCCACGGTGGGCCGACGTGTGCCAAAGTCGCCCGCTGCGGGTTCCTGGACAGCTCACTCCCCTCAGACCCCTGGGGGGAGACCCAAAAGCGCTCACTGCGCCTTCCCGGCCGTGGTAGCGCCCACGGTGCCGTACGGGATAGAAACTAATAAGTATGATTTATTATTTCGGCTTTTCTGGCGGGGCGAACGACGCCCCGCCGGCACCTGGCTCTTTCCTTCACGGACCTGTCGGCCCACAAGGCCGACAGGTCAGGAATCGGACCTGGTCTGGTCCGCGACACTTGGCGTGTCGTGGACGCTTCAACACCTTGCGTACTTGTTGCCCTTGGAGGGCAACCGTGCCATTTATATTGAGCCAGCGGAGCGGTGGTCGCCTAAGCGACCCCATAGCCGTTGAGTTTTTTTGTGTCATTGGTCCAGGGAAGATTTCGGCGTCAGGGCGCACCGGGCAACAGCGCCCTGACGCCGCCAACGGCCATAAGGTTCGCAAGCCTTCCGGCTATAGCTCGCCTTATTTAGAATACGGTGGGTCAAAACGGCGGCCTGCCGTCACCCCAGGGAGGAAGAATCGGCCCTTCGCCGTCAAGGCTCTCCCACCAGACGATGTCATCAGGCGTCCAAACGTGCCATCCGCCCTTTGGTTCTCCCCACACCGTTTCGTCCGCCGAGCAGTCGGTCCCGGGAATAAGGAACGTATGGAGGGAGGTGTTGTTCCACCTTTGTCTGCTCGCCAGAAGTCCCGAGGTCCGGGCCTGTTGCCAATGCGCGGTGATTGTGGCTTCGCGACGCACCCCGGTGACATGGCACAGCGTCTCCCGGTCAACGCTGGTGTGGCGCGCACCCGCCCCGGCGACCATGGCTCGAAGAGTCGCCTTAACGGGGCATGCTACTGACGACTCATCGATTGCCAGTACGTAGCCCGCGAGCGTCCACGACACAAGCCTGAGTTTTGCGGCCGCCCGCCGAGCCACGTACATGGTCCGGATGCTCCTTACTGCCTCCTCGGCTTCGGCGGGGGTGTGAAAGTTTGGATCAGACAAGTAGTCTCCGGTTGAGGGGGTGGCTATCGGATCCGCGGCCAGGCGGGGAGGGGCTCAAGGCGAACGGGCAGCACTATTGCGGCGCAGAGACATCATTGTGGTTATCACCGCCACTGAGGGGCAGCAAATTATCGGAACTCCCGGACTCTGACCCGGTCATGGTGAGCTTCGGCTATTACTTAGAGGCCCGGTAATGGTGACTGCACGCCGTGGTCCGCCGGCATCATCCAGCATTGGAAGGACAAGGCCTCCCCCGCCATGCGCTCGTCCGGTTTCACGCACTGCTTCGCGGCCGGTCAACAACCCGCCAGCGGGCCTTTGGTGACGCTGTCGCCGACGAGGGACTTCTGCTGCCTCGCACCAGCACCGTTGTCAGAAATGCTCCGTGCAGGGCCTGTCGTGTGGCTTTCTGGCACTTATCGAGGGAGAAGGTTTCGCGCCACCGCGGGAGGGTCCGGGCACAGCCAGGTGGGCGACTCCGACACCGCTGGCTGGAGGCCATGCACATGTTTCCCTTCGGCCCTGCCAAGCCAAGTGTGCCGGGAAGCCGCTTCGCCAACGGCAACATTGTTATTGTGCCGTTGGGGCGCGACGGCGTGAGCCGAATCGTGCTCGCCACTTTCATGGGGGAAAGGCAACGGCCCGAAGAACCGGAATAACGTCGGCCCATTCCTTCATTCCGCAGCTGTTCAACGCCGGAGCCGTGGGGCGTTTCTATTGACGCTGTCAGGCGGGGACGGACTCCGGGAGCCGTGCATGGCTACCGTTGTCAGAATTTCCCCGTACAAGGCCGCTACTGACCCATGTCGGGGCGGAGCCCGAGTGAGAACTTGGCCCCGCTACGCGGTGAGGAGGAGCTCCACTTTCCTGGCCTGGCGCGAGGAAACCTATCAACGATCGGCTGGCACACGTGGCAGGGCGGCTTGGTGACCCTGGAGAACCCCAGCTGGTGTCCCCACGCAGCCTGCGCTGCGCAAGCGCGGCAAAGTCCGAGACCCACATAGTGGGTCTTTGTGGAATCAAAGGTCCTCGTCTGCCGGAGTGTTTCAACCCGGTCCTGGGCGGAGCGGGACGTAGAAGCTTTCATGGTGACCTCGGGTTCTTGTTTGTCGGGTTGGTTGCATTGACGCTGAGCAATGCATGGAATGTTGAGTTACGCGGAGCTTGCTCCGCCCTCCGGGCTGCGCGGCGCTCGCTTGCCTTCACAGCCGAATCGATGGTTCGGTCGCGGACCGACGCGGATGACCTTGCCCTCACGGCAAGGGTCATCTCTTTCCTTGACCAGGCAATAGTTGGCTAGGAACGGAGTTGCCTGGTTCGCCATTCCATCGGAGAGGCGCCCCTTGTTTTAGGCAAGGGGCACCAACAGTTCATCCGCACAGTGCAGGACCGGTGGAGACGTAGTTGCCATTGAGGTAGTTGTTGATGAGGTAGAACTCCTTGAGGTCGTTCTACCTGAGGTAGTTATTGGTGAGGTAGTTAGGGAGTGGTTTTTTCGGAGGCCCGGGAGCATAAATCCCGCATAGGGGAGGATGGCTTCGTGCGGTAGCCCCCGGGGTATGTTGCGATCCCCCGGTTGGCGTTATCGGGGTACCGCCCATGCGATTTCGGGGTGAGGTTAGCGTGCCTCGGGAAGATCCCCGCCTGCGCGCCAGCGCTCAAACTCCACTCGCCACTGCGGCAACTCCGTTTCGGTGCCGGCGACCGGGGGCACCGGGGCTTCTGCCGCCGCAGGGGCAGGGATGGTGATGTAGTAGTCGACCGAGCTGTTGAACTTTCGGTCCTTGCGCAGGTACCCCTCTGCCTCGGCAACGCCCGTGTGCTTTGAAACGGTTTCCTCGGACAGACCAACCGCCTCAGCGATCCTTTTCCGGGTCGGGTAGGCCCGACCCGTCTTGTTATTGGCAAAGGTGGCAATCGCCCAGCAGGTCGCCTTGACCCCCGAGGGCAGACCGGACTCCCGAATTGCTACCGCGTACTGCAAGGGACGCGACGGCTGGCTCGGTACTACGCTCACAGTTCCGCCTCCGGAATAAGCAGCGACCAGCCGTAGACAAACCGGTCGTCGGCGTCGCGGTCAAGGTATCCCTCCAACGCGAATTCTGACATGGTCTCGAACACCGCGAGATCCCTCCTGTCGCGCCCAAGCGCGGCGTTGATGCGCTGCCAGTCAGTGAAGGCAACGCGGCCGGTACCAACGAAACGGGCCATCACGCTCGCCACTTCGGGCGCATCGGACGGCAGGCTGCCGTCGCTGGCGATCGCGTGGAGCCAGAGGGTAAGGAACGGGTTCATCGCGGAGAACGCGGAGCTGTTGGCGCCGTCCACTTCGGCAGTCGGCGGTTCGGCTGTCTGCGGCGTAGGAACGGCCTCAGGTGACGTCGGTTCAGTGAATGTGGACATGAATATCTCCATTTGTTGGGCGGAAAAGGACAGGAGTGTGGGCATCAGAGGCCCGGGAAGTGGGAAATGGCCGTAATAGGTGACGCTGCATGGACTGACCAGACTGTTTGTAGGTCAGCCGATGAACGGCATCTGACCGCCGGGTTCGGCATCATCCCCGGACAAGAAGTAGCCCAGGCCGCCTGCATGGCTGCAGTGTGAACGCTGTTAGCAATGACGTTGCTGCTGCCGTACGGCAGGTCGCCGGCAGCGGCACGGTCACTGTTCACGACGCCCGCTGCTGGCGGGCCCAGTTCACGACGTCGTCGATGGAATAGCGGCACTGCGCTCCAAATTTGTGAAACCGCGGCCCCATGGCGCGGCCCGACTGGGCCAGCCATTTTTCGGAGACGTTGAGGTAGGCGGCCACCTGCTTCCTCGTCAGGTATGGGGAAGTCGGATCCGGAGCAGTTCCTGACGGTGTCGGAGGCGAATTCCGTGCTGAGCGATCGTTCAACTTGAGTCCTTTCATCTACCAGAGCACAGTTCGGCTGGCAGCCAATCTGTTTAATGAAATGAACCTTACACCGTTTGCTTGCCATGTCAACAGTGCTCAACACCTTTTACCTGCCATCTAATCCGTGCTACCGTCGTCGCATGACGACATCGGCACTTCCCCAGCTCTCCCCCAACGTTGTATATCTTGGGAGCCCAGATGGCCCCGAAGAGAGGCCGGGCGAGGACGGCAGTACCGTTTTGTTCGCCACGTACAGGGTCAATGGCCTCGACGTCGAGATCGGCTGGATTGTGGGCAACCCGATGGGAAACTTCCGCGAACCCAACCAGCTGAAAATCGACTTTGAATCCATGCACTACGGGCTCACGCCGCCAGGTGAACGCCAGACCGAAGCCTGGGACGGGATCACGACCTCGGTCCTTCGCGCCATGCCCATGGCGCATGCCCGCGCGCTGATGCGCGACCGGCACGAGCAGTTATCCGTCGTCGACGTTCGCAGGGACATCACCCCGTTGCCGTCGCGGGTCGAGACTGATCGGGATTACGTTCACGTAGCAACGGCCTACGTAGCCCTTGGTGCCGTGTCGGTGGAACCAATAAAGCGGCTGGCGGAGTGGACGGGAGAAAGCGTCGACACCTGGTCTGCGCGGCTCCGGCGCGCTCGGGCCAAAGGAATCCTCGAGGGCACGGGCCGCAATGCGGCTATCACTTCAGCCTTCCAGGATCAATCGAACGAGATCTGGTCCGAGATGCGGGAACGGAGAGGTAGGACGGCTGGCGACTAGCCGGCCCACGAACGGGACTCGACGTTAAAAAAGGGGACTCGCGAGCAAGGCTGGTGACCGGTCGGTGACGGTGGCCTGCGGCTGTTGACCGCGATGGCGAACCTTTCGTGCGTAATGTCTGCCTTTTATAGACACTGTCACCTAGGCTTGCTGCATGGCGATAACGGATCTCAAGGTAGACGGCGCGTGGAAGCCCGGCGCGAGGTCTAAGCGATGGCAGGTAGACTGGCTGGCCGACGACCCGGTAAAGGGCAAGGTGCGCCGCCGAAAACGCTTTTCCACCAAGGTCGAAGCCGAAGATTTCCAGGCATCGACCAGGCAGGCCATTCGCTCGGGTTCGTGGGTAGACCCGAAGCTCGCCGACAAGATGACAGTGGGCAAGTTGGCCCTTGAATGGCTGGACAGGGTCAAGACCGTGGGGGCTAACGGTCGACGGCCGGTGACCCCCAAAACTTACGACAATTACTTTCGTCTCTACGAAAATTACATCGAGCCACGATGGGGCATAACTCGCGTGTCCAACGTCGACTACGATGCCACTAGTGAATGGATTACCTCACTCAAGGGAATGGACGGCAAGCCCGCCGGCGCCCGAACGCGGGAACTCGTCAGCAAGGTTTTTGGTCGCATCATGGGCTACGCGGTCAGGAAGCGCCTACTGCTAGCCAACCCCGCGAAGGATCCCACCGGTCGCGCCGACTACATTCCCGACGCCCGACCCGTCAAGCGCCACACGTACCTCACCATGAAGCAACTTGCCGCCATCTCCCACGAGGCCGGGGACG
Source organism: Pseudarthrobacter sp. MDT3-1 (assembly GCF_054510755.1). Classification (NCBI taxonomy): domain Bacteria; kingdom Bacillati; phylum Actinomycetota; class Actinomycetes; order Micrococcales; family Micrococcaceae; genus Pseudarthrobacter; species Pseudarthrobacter sp. MDT3-1. The sequence continues at coordinate 10,118 of NZ_JBTNDX010000051.1, forward strand.
GCGCTCTCATGGTGATGCTGGCGGGAACATGCGGGCTGCGGTGGGGAGAAGTAACTGCACTCACCGTGGGCAACGTGCGACTGGGCGACAAACCGATGCTGGCCGTGACCCAGGCCTACAGCGAAGTCTCTGGCAAGCTGATCCTCGGCCCGACCAAGGGTGGCGAGGACCGGCAGGTCCCCATCCCCCGGCTAATCGCTGATCGGCTAAGAGAAGCTGTCGAAGGGGCGCCCTCAACCGCGAGGGTCTTTCAGAGCCCGCGAGGTACCGTGCTTCGAAATGGCAACTTCACAAAGAACGTCTACAAGCCCGCTATCAAACGGGCGGCAGCCGGCGACACCGACTTCCCATCGCCAACTTTCCACGATCTGCGGCATACCGCCGTCTCCCTGGCGATCAGCGCTGGCGCCAACGTCAAGGTGGTCCAGCGCATAGCTGGCCACGCGTCCGCCACCCTGACGCTGGACACTTATGCCGGCCTCTTTGACGACGATCTCCACGACAGTGCTAGCCGGCTAAATGACCTACTTCAGGGCATGGATTGGCGCTGAACGCTGGACTCCATGTCACTTTGATGTCACCTATTGGGCACAGGACTCAATGCCGGCAAGGTAAAAACTACTGCCTCCGGAGCAGAAGGTCGTTGGTTCGATTCCAATCGAGGGCACATATGAAACCCCCGCCGCTTGCAAAAGCGGCGGGGGTTTCTGCGTTCCTCCCCCCACAGGCGCGAGCGGATCCTCACAGACACTTGAGGCCCTGCCGAGCTGGGCAGCCGGACACATGAGGCCCTACCGAGCTGGCGCGGCCGGACACCGGCCGCATGTTTATTGCGACGGGCTGTGGCACGCCGGTTTATTGCGGCGCGGCTGTGGCACTCCGGCTTGTCGGACTCCGCGGCTGACGCTGCGCCTCAATACCCAGCCCGCGACATGGCCCGCGCTAAGGCGGCGTGGTGCATAAGGCTCCTGTTGTTTCCGGTGCTGGCAACGTCGGTGGTTCCCAGTCGGGGTGTTCGCTCGCGTAGTGCCGTCCGGTGGGTGAGATCCAACCGGGTGGTTCATTCTTGCCCGCGGTGGTGGGTTTCCATGCGGTGGTGTGTCTGAGCCGGTGGTGTTTGTGGCACGGCTGGCCGAGATTACTGATCCCGTTGGTGCCGCCGTGGCCCCAGGCGAGGATATGGTCGGCTTCGTTGTCGAGGGAGTGGTTGCTGCAGCCGGGGAACGGGCATTTCCCGTCGCGCAACCTGAGCCATTGGCGTTGGGCTTTCGTGAGCCGGTAGCTGGTCCGGCCGATCTCGAGCGGTGCGCCATCGCGGGGATCGATCAGGACGCGGTGGAAGGATTCGGCACCGTCGGCGATCAGGTGGCGGG
>NZ_JBTNDX010000052.1:0-10613 GCF_054510755.1 Pseudarthrobacter sp. MDT3-1
TCACCACTTCATGACGCTTGCGGATTTAGTCAACTCCGCACTCGGCTCGGAAGTCGGGCGCGGCACTAGCGCTACATCCGGTCATGGGTCTGGTCTCTGGCCCCAGCTCTCATTTAGCCTTCGACTCTGGCCGTGAAGATGAGCCTATGGCTGGCCTGAGGCGCCTGTCACCAGTGGCAGGTACTCACTTTTGAGCGCCGGATATACGTTCCCTACCCAAGTACAGGGGTTTGGCCGCCGATCCGAATATTAGGTATAGGGGTTCTCATTCCGCCCATATTTTAGGGATTTGACCGCTATATGTGGGCTAGCGCGCAAAAGGGACTTCAGGTTGACGATTTCCAAGTGCCCGGGAGCCCCGATGAAAATGGCCCGTAGCGTTAGGTGTCCCGCCTTCCATACAGCACCGCCGACATCCGTCAGCGGGCGGACCGAACGCTGGGAGGCCCCTTCCGGCCAGATAGCCGAATTGGCTGACCGCGTTCAGGCCACGCCTACACCGCCGTCCGGAAGAAAAGCTCCGTGACCGTTGCCAGCCGGTGCGGGTCCGCCACGCCGCAGAGCTCGCGGGCGGAGTGCATCGAGAGCAGGGGCACGCCGACGTCGACCGTCCGGATCCCCAGGCGCGTGGCGGTCAGCGGGCCAATGGTGGAGCCGCAGGGCATCACATTGTTGGACACAAATTCCTGGTACGGCACCTTCGCCTCCCCGCACAGTCTGGCCCAGAATGCCGCGCCCGGCGCGTCGGTCGCGTACCGCTGGTTGGCGTTGATCTTCAGCAGCGGGCCGCCGTTCAGGACCGGGTGGTTGGCCGGATCGTGCCGCTCCGGGTAGTTGGGGTGGACGGCGTGGCCGGCGTCCGCGGAAACGCAGAACGACGCCGCCAGCGCCTGCCGCCGTTGGCTCACCGTTGCGCCGAGGCCGTCGGAGACGCGCACGAGCACGTCTTCGAGGATGGGCCCGCACGCGCCGGATCGGGAGTTGGAGCCGATTTCCTCGTGGTCGAACGCCGCGAGAACGGCGATCGGGGCGCCGCCGATCGGCCCACCGGCCGCGCCGCCAGACGCAGCAGAAGAATGCGCGATCAGCGCCGCCAGCCCTGCGTGCGTCGCGGAAAGGTTGTCCAGGCGCCCGGAGGCGAAGAACTCGCTGTTGGCCCCGAAAACCGCGGGTGGCTGCGTGTCTGCAATAACGACGTCGTACCCGCCAATCCGCGCCGGATCAACAGAAGTGCCGCCAGGCACATGCGATGCCAAAACCGCCAGCAGGTCAAAATCGGCGGGATCGCCCAGGCCCCACACAGGGTTCATGTGCCGCTGCTTGTCCAGCGTCAGGCCGTCGTTCACGGCACGGTCAAGGTGGATGGCCAGCTGCGGGAAGCGGAGCATGGGCCCGGTGGCGGTGAGGTGTTCGGTGCCGTCCAGCATGACCAGCCGGCCCGCCAGCTGAAGTTCGCGGTCCAGCCAGGAGTTGAGCAGCGGCCCGCCGTAGACCTCCACCCCGGCCTGCAGCCAGCCGAACGCTCCCGTGGTGGGCTGCGGCTTGAGCTTGAAGGACGGGGAATCCGTGTGCGCGCCAAGGAGGTTGAACCCTGTGGTGGGCCCGGCATTTTCCGGGACCACCCAAGCGATCAGCGCGCCGTCGCGGACCAGGTAGAACGAACCAGCCCCGCCGGCCCAGGGCTCACGCTCGTCCAGGCCCGTGAACCCTGCGGCGTCCAGGCGCCGGGCGGCCTCGTGGACGGCGTGGAAGCTCGACGGCGATGCGCTGACATACGCGCCAAGGTCCTGGATGTGGTCAACGGCTTTGGAGGCGGCGGCAACGGAAGGCGAAGGCATGGTTCCGAGTCTAGATGGTCACATTGAGCCCGGCGGTGTAGCCGGCCGAAGCCGATCCGATCATGGTGGCCAGCTGGTAGATACCGCCGTCATTCTTGAAGACATTGTCCGACTGCAGGGTAGTCCGCTTCATGTTCGCGATGCTGGCCTCGTAGCCGGGAGTGGCGTAGACGTCGTCGCAGGCGGCCTTCGTCAGGGCGATCTGCGATACCGCCAGCACCTGTCCGGCGGCGGTGGCGTTGCTCATGGACTCGAACACCTCGAAGTGGATGTGCGGCCAGCGGCCGGGATAGGCTCCGGGGAAAATGGACGTGAAGGTGACCTGGCCGCTGGCGTCCGCTTCCTGGACGCCGCGGAGGTAGTTTTCGTTTGCGAGTCCGGAATCGTACATGGAGTACCTGCCGTCCCGGTCGCAGTGCCAGGCGTAAACGGCCGCGCCGGCCAGGGGTACACAGCCGTTGGCGTTGTCCAGCAGGGTCAGGGTGAACGTCAGCGGCACGCCTTCAGCCGAAGCAGACCCGGTTCCGAAGCTTGAGGCCAGGACGTTGGGGCCGTTGGAGCCGTCACCGGGGTAAGGACCTGCAGTTTCCTGCGGAATCTCCACGCCGCACTCCGCGATCGCCCGGGTGAGCGTGGGGCTGGCGGCGGGTGTCGCCGTCGTACTGGCGGCGCTTGCGGTGGCTGTGGCAGTGGCGGCCGACGTCGACGTCCCGGCTGTGGTGCCTGACCCGCCGGGAGTGCACGCTGCCAGCGCCGCTGCCGCACCGCCGGCGCCGAAGAACATTCCGAGGGAACGGCGGCTGATCATGGTGGACAGATCAAACTCAAGGCCGCGGTCGTGGTCGGGGTGGGGAAGGTGGTTGCTCATGGCTCCATCCAACGCGCCCCGCCTATCCCCTGCATAGGCCCTTCCTGTGCGGAACCTGTGCGTCAGTAGGCCGCGCCGGCGTCAGTAATCCGGATTGGTGGGGACCACCAGGCCTGTCTCGTAGGCGTAAACAACTGCCTGGACCCGGTCCCGCAGGTGGAGCTTGGTCAGGATCCGGCGGACGTGGGTCTTCACCGTTGCTTCGGAGAGGAAATACCGGTGCGCGATCTCGGCATTGGAGAGACCCTCCGCCATGGCTTCGAGCATTTCTGTTTCGCGTGGCGTCAGGTCTTCGAGCAGGGAATCCCGCGGCGAGGCGGATGGGGCCGGCACGGCTGCACCGCGGACATAGGTCTCCAGCAGCCGCTGCGTAACACGCGGAGCCACCACGGCATCCCCGCTGGCCACCACCCGGACGGCATTGACCAGATCCGACGGCGCCACGTCCTTGAGGAGGAAGGCGGACGCGCCTGCCTGGAGCCCGGCGAACGCGTACTCGTCCACATCGAAGGTGGTGAGGATGATGATCCGGGCGCACGATCCGGAAGCGGTGATGGCGCGGGTTGCCTCGATACCGTCCAGCACGGGCATCCGGACGTCCATCAGCACCACGTCCGGCTTGAGATCCCGGACCAGCCGGACCGCCTCGGCACCGTCGGAGGCCTCGCCCACAATATGCAGGTCTTCCTCGCCCTCGAGGATGAGGCGGAACCCCATCCTCAGCAGCGGCTGGTCATCAACCAGCAGGACGGTTATGGGTTGGGTTTCAGTCACGTGTGCCTTGCAGTCGAGGTGGACGGGTGTGGGGTTTCCGCTGGTTCGTCGGCCGGCCAGTTCAGGACGGCACACACGCGCCAGCCGCGGCCGCGCCGCCCGGCCACCACGGTGCCTGCATAGATGCGCGCCCGTTCGGCCATCCCCGCCAGCCCCTGGCCGGAACCGGGCCCGACGCCGGAGCCTGGGTGTCCTGGACCCGGCCCGCCGCCGTCGGAGGTGCCTGGGCCCGGGACTCCCGCGCCGTCGTCGAGCACTTCAATGGTGACCGTGGAGCCGGCCCGGACGATGCCCACGTCCACATGCCCCAGCGACCGGCCGTAGCGGAGCACATTGGTCAGTGACTCCTGAACTATCCGGTAAACCGTCAGCTGGAAGGCCGCGTCGTCCGGCAGCGCCGGGCCGGTATGCGAGTAGTGCAGCGGCAGGCCCGCGGTCCGGAAACCCTCCAGGAGTTTCGCCAGGCTGTCGCCGGAAGCGAGCGGCTGCCGTGGCGCCGTCCCGCCGGCGTCGTCGCGGAGTACGCCCAGGACACGCCGCATGTCCGCCAGCGCGGTCCGGCCGGTCCGCGACAGTTCGCCAAGCACTTCGCCGGCGCGGTCGGGACTCTTCCGGACCACGACGGCGGCGCCATCGGAGAGGCTGACCATCACCGTCAGTGAGTGCGCTACGACGTCGTGCATTTCGCGGGCGATCCGGTTGCGTTCGTTGACGGACGCCAGGCTGGCCGTCCGCGCCGCCCAGGCGGCGATCTCCTGCTCGTGCTCCCGCCGCTGCCGCACCGAGATGCCGATCCCGGTGGCGATGACGTTGGACAGGGCGATGGTGGCGCCGGTGGCGATGCTGGTCAGGAGGTGGAAGTCGCCGGGATTGCCGCCGGCATCGTGGACGAAGGAATTCTCCATGGGGCCAACGGCGGCCAGCAGGTACAGCAGGGCCAGCGGCGCCGTGGCGGCGGCCATGGCCACCAGCGCGAACCGGGGCGTGTGCACCACGGCCACGGCGTAAAGCGAGAACCACAGTCCGGCCGAAACGTTGGAGCCCCACGGGTGCAGCAGCGTGACCGCCACTTCCATCACCGCGACGAAGGCTGCCAGCGCCACTGGGTGGGAGCGCCGGAAGAACAGGGCCGCCGCGACCGCCAAGAGGAGGGCCGCCGCCAGCCAGGCGCCGGACATGATCGTGTCCACCACGGTCGGCGCCACCAGCAGCGCGTAGCTGAACACCACTACGCCGTCCATCACCCGCGGGCGCTGGTAGAGGTACCGCCGGAGCAGGCCGCGGCGCTTGGCCGTGATCTCGGCAAGGGACGCGTCGGCCTGGCTGGCCGGCACGTCCCTCACGAGTGCCGCTTCATTCATGCTCTGAGCCTAGTGTCCGCCTAGACGTCGCGTTTCTTGAGCACGATCATGGCCGGTACCAGAAACAGCAGAACATAGCCCAGGAAAATCAGGCCGCCATGCCAAGGATCGATGATGCCGTCGATGTGGCCAATAGAGAGGAACCGTCCGCCGGCATCGCTGGGGAGGTACTGGGGCACGTACTTCCAGAAGTCACCGGGGATGAAGGTCATAAAGCTCGCCGCAATGGACAGGACAAAGAACAGGCCCACCAGCACGGTGATGCCGCCCGCGGAATTGCGCAGCAGTGCGCCGAGCGACAGGCCGATCAGGGCCACCCCGGCAACGTAGAGGCCGCCCGTGAAGACGCTGTACAGCACGCCCTCCGTGGACCAGTCCAGGTCCAAGTCCAGTCCCTGGAACACTGGCATGGCGATCAGGAACGTGGCCACGGCGGCGATGGTGGTGATGACGTAGGAGATCACGGCGAGCAGGATCGCCTTGGCCACGAAGGCCGGTGTGCGGCGCGGGACGGCGTTCATGGTGGAACGGATCATTCCCGTGGCGTACTCGGAGGAGATGAACAGGACAGCCAGCGAGCCCAGCACCAGGATGCCGATCTGCAGGCCTGCATTGGGCAGGTTGTACAGGTCAAAGCCTGATCCTGGCGGGAATGTCTGGGACATCATTTCCGGCGTCAGGGTCTGGCCCTGGTCCCTGGCCTGCCGGGCCATTTCGTCCAGGAAGGAGAACCGGATCAGTACGGCAAGGGCCCCGACGCCGATAATCGCCACAAGGGTCAGGAGCAGCAGGATGCGGGTGGACATCAGGGAGAACAGCTTGATCCATTCGGACCGCAGCACACCGGCGAAGGTCACGCCCTTGGTACCAGCGGTGGAGCGGACCCGGGAAGTTTGGGTTTCAGTCATGGTGGTCATCGTCCTTACTTTCCTGCCGTTGCCGGGGCGGTTTCCGGGGCGAACTCGCCGGCGGGTCCACCGGTCAGGTGTGAGTGGTATTCCACTTCGTCCTTGGTGAGGTCGAAGTAGGCGTCTTCCAGAGACGACTGCTGCGGGGTGAGTTCGTAGACGAGCACCCGGTTGTCCAGTGCCACCTGGGCGATCTTGCGTGCGTCCAGGCCTGTCACTTCCAGGGTTTCGGGCTGGCCCTGGTCCACGGTCACGCCATCGCCGGACAGCAGGGCTGACAGCTGGGTGGCTGCGGACGTGCGGACCAGGGTCTTGACCTGACGGGTGCCCGCAATGATGTCCTGCACGGGGGCGTCCGCAATGATCTTGCCGCGGCCGATCACGATCAGGTGGTCTGCCGTCTGGGCCATTTCGCTCATGAGGTGTGAGGACAGGAAGACGGTCTTGCCCTGCCCGGCGAGGTAGCGGACCAGGTTGCGGACCCACAACACACCTTCCGGATCGAGGCCGTTGACCGGCTCATCCAGGATCAGGGTCTGCGGGTCGCCAAGGAGCGCGTTGGCAATGCCCAGGCGCTGCCCCATGCCCAGCGAGAAGCCACCTGCCTTTTTCCGCGCCACTGCCTCCAGCCCGGTCATTTCGATGACTTCGTGCACCCGGGATGTGGGGATGTTGTGCGTCGCCGCCATGGCCCGCAGGTGGTTGTAGGCGCTGCGGCTGGTGTGGACCGCCTTGGCGTCCAGCAGCGCCCCCACCTCGTGCAGGGGGGCCTTGTGATCGGCGTAGTGCAGGCCGTTGACTGTGACCGTGCCCGACGTCGGCCGGTCCAGTCCCATGATCATGCGCATGGTGGTGGATTTGCCGGCACCGTTCGGGCCCAGGAAGCCCGTTACCTGCCCTGCTTTGACGGTGAAGCTGACGCCGTCAACCGCCGTTTTGCTGCCGTAGACCTTTGACAGGCCTGTTGCCTCAATCATGGAAATGTTCCTTAGAACAGCAGCCGGGTGGCTGCGGGATGCGGGGACGTTTTCGTGTGTACGCTCCACGCTACCGACGGCACAGCCGGATCTCGCCTGTCTCAGGGATGATTCAGGGTCGAATCAGGGTAGTCCGCACGGATGATCAGGGGTCCCCTCAGGGGGCGCAGGCGCCTTACGTGCGGGGCGAGTAGTACGTCAGGGCACGCGGTTCCACCCGGAACCGGACGCTGCGCACGCCCGCCAGCGCCTCGCCGTCGACCGCAAGCGCCAAGGGGGAACCCTCCGACTCAATCCGGACCTCGGTAGCCTCCCGCAGATGGGTGATCCGGGACGTCGCCACCGTGCCGGTCAACACCGACCACAGGAGCCGGAGCCGGGCAAAAGATTCGTCGGCAGTGATCATGCGGACATCCAGGACGCCATCGTCCAGCACGGGCCGCGACAGGGGCGCGTGGTCCCGGGGGTAGTAGCGACCGCGTCCGATGTACGCGATCCAGAGTTTGTGCCGGACACCGTCCACGGTCAGGGTGGTGGGTGTACCCGCGGCGAACGTCCGGAACATGGCCACCACGCCGGCCAGCGGTTTGCCGAGGGCCGGCTGCAACTGCTCCCTGCGCCGGACCAGGTTGGGGTACAGGCCGATGCTGGCCGTGTTCAGCATGACCAGGTCAGCCGTTTCGGGGTTGCCCGCCAGCCCGCGCTCCACGGTCACAACGCCGACGTCGGCCCGCGCCGCTTCACCCGCGGCCGCGGCTGCCACAGCGTCCTTCAGGTTGGCAGTCCCTGTGTCCCGCGCGAAGTGGTTGAGCGTTCCGCCCGGGAGCACCAGCAGGGGAAGGGAATGTTCGACGGCGGCTGCGGCGGCGGTGCCAACGGTACCGTCGCCGCCCCACACGCCCAGGGCGCGGGTACCCGGGCGGGAGACGGCGGCCTGGATGGCCTCCTCCAGGCTCTCTCCCAGCTCTACCGTTTTTATATGCGCCTTCGGGAATACTTCCTGAAGTGCGCCTGCCGTTTGTTCCGTGAAGGAGCCGCCGAGGGTATTCACCACGATGCTGAGACCTTCACCGCCCGGCAACTCCGGGGCCTGGGTTGCCGTGCGCGATACTCCGGGAAACGGTGGGCGGACGGGCCACCACTTACGAGTCACCAGCGCCGCCCCTGCGCCGATGGCCGAACCGAAGAACACATCCGATGGCCAGTGGGCCCCCGTGTGGACGCGGGAGTAGGCCACTCCCAGCGCCGCCGGCGCAAGTGCCGCACCGACAACCGGCTTGACCAGGCCGGCGCCGAGCGCGAAGGCGATGGCGGAGGCCGAATGCCCCGATGGCATGGACGAGCTGGTGGGCTGCGGATGGACGAACCGGAAAACCGGCAGGTGCTCGGGGAGCGGGCGTGCCCGCGGCAACAGGGTTTTGAACACCACGTTGGTCACCGCCGATGCCACCGCTTGGGCGATCAGCCCGTGCAGGGCAGCCCGGCGGGGCTTGCCGGGGAAGGCGGCCATGATCGCCGCTGCCCCGATCCACAGTTTGCCGTGGGTGGCGGAGGCCGAAATGCGGCGGAAGAACTCATCGTGGTTTCCACCCGGGAACGACGACACGCCGCGGACAAGGTGCCGGTCCATGCGGCTGATCCAGCCCGGTCCCTTGCGCCACACTCTGTACATCTCCCCACCCTATAACCGGTGAGTTCTCCCTACTTGGAGGGCAGGGGCTTGGAGGCCAATGGCCTCGCGGCGCCGGCAAGGAGCAGGGCCACCAGGATCGGGGCGAGGATCGCGAGGAGTGCCAGATGGATTCCCGTGAGGTCGCCCAGGTAGCCAAGCAACGGCGGGCCGGCCAGGAAGGAAACATACCCCAGGGTGGATACAACCGAAACCCTGGCGGCCGCATGCTTCGGATCGTCGGCGGCGGCTGACATTCCCATGGGGAAGGCCAGCGCTGAGCCCACGCCCCACAGTGCAGCACCAACCCCGGCCAGCCAGATGTTCCCCGCGAGCACAAACAGGCACAGACCCGCCGTGGCCGCGGCCATGCTGGCCCGGAGCACTGCAACGCGGCCGTAGGTGTCGATCACACGGCCGCCGAAGAGCCGCATCGCCGTCATTGCCAGGACAAACAAGGCGAACATTAGGGCACCGGTGGATTCCGAACTGCCCAGCCCGTCAACAGTGGCCTTGGCAATCCAGTCGTTTCCGGCGCCTTCGGTGAGTGTTGCGCCCAGGACCACAACGCCTATCAGCAGGGTGCGGCTGTCACGCCAGGCCGATGGCCCCTTCACAGCCGTCGGTTCACCCTCGACCGGAGCGGCCTGGGCCGCGTGGGGGAGGAAATAGCGGGGCGCCACGAGGGCTACCACCACCACCACACCGGCGATGACCAGCAGGTGCAACGGCAGGCCGACGCCGAGCGTTGACAGGCCCGCACCAATCAGCGCCCCCACAAAGGCCCCGCCGCTGAAGGCCGCATGGAACTGCGGCATGATGGTGCGCCGAAGCTTGTGCTCAACGTCCGCCCCTTCAATGTTTTGGGAAACGTCCCACAGCCCGACGCCGATGCCGAAGAAGAACAGCGAAACGGCAGTGCCCGGGACCGATTCCGCCGACAGGGAAAGGGCAATGCCTACCCCGGCCAGGGCTGACAGCAGGGCGCCTGCCCGCACCGCGTTGGCGGTGCCGATCCTCCCCACCACAAGTCCCGCCGTCGGAAGGGCCAGCAGTGAGCCGACGGCGATGCACAGCAGAAGCGTGCCCATCTGGCCGGAGGTCAGGTGCAGCGTCTCGGTGACGGCGGGGATCCTGGCGGCCCAGCTGGCAAAGACGAAACCGTTGATTCCAAAGACCACAAAAGTGGCGGCGGCTGCTGCCCTGAGGGACGGTCCGGCCGTCGTGCTGGTGTTGATGCTCATGCTTTGACTACTTCCACCGAGAGCTTGTTGAGGTGTGCGAGTTCGTCCGCACTCAGGTCTTTGTCCGTAACTATCACGTTCACTGCGTCCAAGGGGGCAACCAGGGCCATCGCGGTGGCATTCCATTTGGCGCCGGCGCAGGCAATAATCACCCGCGCCGCGGATTCGAGTCCGGCCCGCTTCACTGCGGCGTCCTCCAAATCATGGGCCAGGAGACCGTCCCTGAGGTTCAGGGCGCAGGGGGTGACCACCGCCGTGTCGAAGCGCAGGGACCGGATATTGGCTTCCGCGAGCGGGCCGCGGAAGGAGAGCTCGCCGGGAACCAGGCTTCCGCCGGGGAGCAGCAGGGCGGGACGCTGGCCGGCATGCGGGTCGTCGTCGGTGACCGTCGTCAGGGAGCGCATGGACATGGGCATCAGCGTCAGTTCGCGCCCACGGAGGACGCGGGCAATTTCCGTGGCTGTGGTGCCGCTGTCCAGCCACACGTGTTCGCGATCTCCCAGCAGGCCTGCCACGGCGGCGGCGATCCTGGCCTTCACGCCCTGGTCTTCGAGTTCGCGCTGGCCGTAGCCCGGGTTTTCGCCGCCGGCAATGAGGCTCCTGGCACCGCCATGGACCCGACGCAGCACTCCATGCGATGCGAGCAGCTCGAGGTCGCGGCGGATGGTGGCGCCCGATGCGTCGCACGCCTGGGTCAGCTCTTCCACCGAGACTTCGGCCTGGTGGCGAAGCAGCTCCCCGATCAGGCGGTGCCGCTCTTCAGTCTTCATGCTCATATGATAGCAATTTATGATCATATGCACAGAGCACCACCCGACGCTCTCTCACTTAACGCAGGAAAATCACCAACGCTCTCTCACTTTCCTCAAGAAAGTGAGAGAGCCCCTCTCCGTCAAGCTGGTTGTGAGTCATTCATTAACTTTTTGATTGAAGGAGCCGGCGATGCCCGTTGATAACAAGGGTTTTACGCGTGA
>NZ_JBTNDX010000053.1:0-8515 GCF_054510755.1 Pseudarthrobacter sp. MDT3-1
ACACCAGCCCCCGCCAAATACGTCGGGATCAACCTGCCCGAGACCAAAACACCCCAAAAACTAGCCCAGTGACTCCACACAGCTTGACAATTTTCGCGTTGCCGATATTCATACATTAACTGAGAGAGCGTTCTGCGCTAAGAGTCGTTAACTCTGTCGGCTACCATGGCGCTATGACTGAGATCACTACTTCAGAACTACTGGCCGAACTGCATAAGGCCGCCGACGCCGTGGCCTCGACCGCCGCGAAATTCACCGATGAGGATGTCAAAGCAGCGTCGGGACTGCCCGGCTGGACTCGCGGGCACGTCCTGGCGCATCTCGCCGGTATCTCCAACGCCATGGCGCGGCAGCTGGAATTTGCCGCCCGCGGCGCCACTGTTGAGCTGTACGACGGAGGCCAGGACGGACGCACGAAGGCCATCGAGATGGCCGCCGGCCACAATGCGGATGCGCACCGGGCTGACCTGCAGGCCGGCCTGGACCGGGCATTGACGGCTTTTGATTCGCTGGAAGGAGACGCCGGCTGGCAGGCATCCATTGCCTACCGCGGCGGAGTGGTCTTCGACGGCGGCCTCGCGCTGTGGCGTGAGCTGGTGATCCACGCAGCGGACCTGGACGCGGGCCTCGGGCCCGAGACGTGGAGCCGGAAGTTCTGCGAGCACCTCTTCGACTTCCTGGCGGCACGTGTCCCGCCGGGGGAAAAACTCGTGCTGCAGCCACTCGGGCTCCCGCCCGTGACCCTTGGACTCGGCCGTTCCACTGTTATCAGCGGGATGATCACTGACATTGCCGCCTGGCTGGCCGGCCGTGAACCATCGCTCGGCAGCCTGCGGGCAACAGCCGCCGCGGACGGCGTGGACCTCCCGGAACTGCTGCCCTGGCCAGCCGGGACGCCGGCTGCCGGAGCCACGCCATCCGGGACACCCGCAGCGCGGTAGCCCTATCCGGCTTCGCGGGCCAGCAGGCTTTCTGTTGCCTCGCGGGCCAGCAGGCTCTCCTTGATGGCCAGGCCCCAGCGGAAACCGCCCAGGGAACCGTCGGTGCGGATGACGCGGTGGCACGGCACAAACAAGGCAGCCGCGTTGAACGCACACGCGCTGGCCGCGGCCCGGACCGCCTTCGGATTTCCGGAAAGCTCGGCATACTCGGTGTACGTCACCGGTGACCCGGGACGAACGGTCCTCAGCACATCCCAGGCGTGCGACCGGAACGGCCCAGACTTCTGGCGCACGGGGACGGTCATGGCAGGCTTGGGATCGCCGGCATAGAAGGCCTCCACGGCCCGGGAGATGCTGCCCAGGTCCGTGACCGCTTCGACGTCGCCCGGCCGCAGCTCGGGGTGGATCTGGCCGGTCAGCTCACCCGGCTCGGCGGTCCAGCCCGAGGCGAGGACCACGCCGTCCTGGGCAAGGATGGTGAACGGTCCGTCCGGGGTGGACATCACTAACAGCTGGGCTTTCATAGCATCGCTTTCTCTGGAACGGCTTGTATAGGTTTGGAGGATTTTGACTCCGCGGCGCGCCACAGGTGCATGGTGGCGTAGGACCGCCACGGGCTGACCTCGCGGAAATCGGGGCTTGGCGTAACGCCAGGCGCCTTAACGCCGCCGCCGTTTTGGTTCGTGAGGGCTGGGGCGAGCGCCCGGATGCCGTTTCGCACCGCGGCGTCGTTGGCCAGAAACACGTCCGGCGCGCCGAGGACACGCATTGCCACGTACCCCACGGTCCACGGGCCCACCCCGGGAAGGGGAATCAGCTTGGCGCTGAGCCCGGGCAGATCGTCCCCGTAGCCAAAATCCAGTTGACCACCAGCCAGGGCCGACGCGGCGGAACGGATGGCGTCAATCCGGCGTTGCGGACCGCGCAGCAGCGGGTAGCCGGCCTCGGCGATTTCGGCCGCGGTGGGAAACAGCCGGTCAAGGCCCTCGCCGGGAACCGCGCTGGGACTGCCGGCAGCGGCCAGCTGCGTCAGTGCGGTCCGGGCCGCAGCCACGGTGATTTGCTGCCCGATCATCGCCCGGATGAGCAGCTCCTGCGGATCCAACGCGCCGGGCATCCTGATGCCCGGCGCACTGGCAACCGAGGTGGCCAGGCGGGGCTCCTGGGACAGGGCACTGTCGATGGCTATTGGATCGGCGTCGAGGTCGAAGAGCCGGCGTACCCTGCTCAGCAGTGCGGGCAGGTCCCGGAGGTCCACCGCGCCGATGGTGAGGGTCAGCGGCCGTCCGGGAGCGCCGTCGTCGTAAGTCACGCTGAAGCGGGCATCGCCATGCGGAAGCTGCAAAGTACGGGCGTACGACGTCGGCGTCCCCGCCTCAATCCCGGGGATCGCCCTGACGGCGAGGAAGGAAAAGATGCCGGGATCGAACCGTTCGCGGTACGGCAGGCTCAACGCCAGCGACGTCGCGGCGGCAGGGGAGCGGTGGTGCCTGGCGGTCGCGCGCAGGGTAGTGGGCGTCATGGCAAACACCTCCACCATGGTGTCGTTGAACTGGCGGACGCTGCTGAAGCCGGACGCGAATGCGATGTCCGCCAGCTTCATCGCTGTGGACACCAACAGGGTGCGGGCGGTTTGGGCGCGGCTGGCCCGGGCCAGGGAGAGCGGGCCGGCGCCGAGTTCGTGGCTGAGGATCCGGTTGAGCTGGCGGGAGGAGTATCCCAGCCGGGCGGCGAGGCCCTCCACCCCGTCCCGGTTGATCACGCCGTCGTTGATCAGGCGCATCGCGCGGCCCGCAAGGTCCTGCCGGATGTTCCACGCAGGCGTGCCTGGCACTGCTTCGGGGAGGCAGCGCTTGCACGCCCGGTAGCCGGCGTCGTGCGCTGCGGCAGAGGTTTCGTAGAAGGTGACGTTCACGGCTTTCGGGGTCCTGGCGGGGCAGGACGGGCGGCAGTAGATGCCGGTGGTCCGGACAGCAGTGTAGAACTGCCCGTCGAACCGGGTGTCCCGCGCGTCAATCGCGCGGTAGCGCTGCCAGAAGTCCATGCCCTCCATCCTGCCAGCCAGCGACCGGGACTGCTAGCGGAAATCGGACACGGCCGTGGCGTTCGATAGAGTCGGACCATGACCGCCAGCCTGAGTCCCGCCAGCCCGGATCAGCTCCGCGAACTGCTGTCCGGCGACGCCCGGAGGGTCGCTCCGCGGCTGCTGGGATCCGTACTGACCCACCACAGCCACGAGGGAACTGTGGCTGTGCGGATCACCGAGGTGGAGGCGTACATGGGTCCCGGCGACTCGTCGCATCCGGATCCCGGCTCCCACACTTTCCGTGGCCCCACGGCCCGCAACGCGCCCATGTTCGGCCCGGCCGGCCACCTCTACGTCTACTTCACGTATGGCATGCACTACTGCGCCAACATCGTCTGCGGCCCGGCGGGCACCGCATCTGCCGTCCTGCTGCGGGCGGGCGAGGTGGTGGAGGGGCAGCACCTCGCGATGGTGCGGCGTCCGACGTCGAAATCGGCCCTCGACCTGGCGAGCGGCCCTGCCCGGCTGGCCACCACGCTGGCCCTCACTACAGCCGACAGCGGCCGGGATGCGCTGGCTGACCCCTTCGAGCTGCGGCTGCCTTCGGTACCCGCTCCCGTGTTCAGTTCCGGGCCGAGGGTGGGCGTCTCCGGCGACGGCGGCTCCGCGACGTATCCCTGGCGCTTCTGGCTGCCAGGGGATCCCACCGTGTCCCGCTACAAGGCGGCGAAGGTGCGCCGGGCATAATCCGTCCCGCCCGGGTGGTCTCCCGCCAGGGCGAACGGTGCCAACCGGTGCTGGAGGCGCTGCTGGACCGCGGGCCATTCCTGCCCCAGGACCGAGAACACAGCGGAATCCGCCCGTGTGCCGTCAGGCGCCAGGCGGTGGCTGCGCAGCAGGCCCTCGAACGTTGCCCCCAGCCGTTCGATGGCTGCGGCGCTGCGCACATTACGTGCGTCGCAGCGAAACGCAACGCGCTGAACCTGAAGGCCGTCGAACGCAAAGGCGAGCAGGGCGTGTTTGCTGGCGGGATTTACGTGCGTGCCCCAGAACTGCCGTCCAAAGAAGGTGCCGCCAACTTCCACGCGCTGCTGGGCGGCATCGAACGCATTCAGCGCGGTTGTGCCCAGGAGGGCCCCGGTCCGCTGGTCCGTCACGGCGAAGGCCAGGCTGGCCGGGTCCTCAATCCTGGCGGCAAACAGCCCTGAAAGCTCGTGCGCCGTGGCCGGCAGGGCCGCGGCCATTCCTGCCCACATCGCGGCGTCCACGAAGTCAAACAGCCCTTCGGCATGGTGCGGTGCCAACGGAAGGAGGGAAAGCCCGTATCCGGTCAGGACGTTCTCGTGGTGCATTGCAGTATTGAATCACTCACGGGGCGGAACGGCTACGGAAGTGTGCGGCCTGAAAGTGAACATTGGGTGACTTCCGGGGCAGGGGACCGGCGGGCGCGTTAACCGAAATGGTTGTAGAATGGACGGTCTGTCTTTTGCGATAGGGGAACGTTTAAATGCTCGACGCCGATTTGGCCCACGAACGGAACTATGTTGCCGGCCTGTACGCGCGGCTGGAAGAGCTCCGCACGGAAAAGCGCCAGCAGTTGGCACAGGTCCGCCGGGCCGGTGCCGTGGGCACCATGCAGAATGTCTCCGAACGCGACGCCTTCGCCGCGCTCTACGAGGACCGCCTCGCCCAGCTCGACGCCGTCGACGACCGCCTGGTCTTCGGCCGCCTCGACCTGGATTCCGGTGAGGCCCAGTACATTGGGCGCATCGGCCTGACCACCGATGACCTCCAGCGGCTCATGGTGGACTGGCGCGCGCCCGAAGCCGGCCACTTCTACCAGGCAACGGCGTTTGACCGGCAGGGCGTCCGCCGCCGGCGGCACCTGATTCTGCAGGGCCGGGAAGTCAAGGCCATCGAGGACGACGTCCTTGATGCGGACATGCTCGCGGACGACGCCTCGCTGCAGGGCGAAGGAGCATTGCTGGCGGCTCTGGATTCCAAGCGCACGGGCCGGATGTCCGACATCGTCGGCACCATCCAGTCCGAGCAGGACCGCATCATCCGGTCCTCCATTTCCGGTGCCCTCGTAGTGCAGGGTGGTCCCGGTACCGGTAAGACTGCTGTGGCGCTGCACCGGGCCGCGTACCTGCTCTACACGCACCGGGATCGGCTGAAGACTGCTGGCGTGCTGCTCGTGGGCCCGTCGTCGTCCTTTATGAAGTACATCGAACGTGTTCTTCCCTCGCTCGGTGAGACCGGCGTGGTCATGGCCAGCGTGGGTCGCCTGATGCCCGGGATCAAAGCGGTTGCCGAACCTGAGGCAGAGGTCGCGGCCATCAAGGGGCGGCTGGACATGGTGAAGGTTGTGGCCAATGCGGTGGCGAACCGGCAGCGGATCCCCGCCGAGGACCGTGTCCTGGACGTCGACGGCCGCAAGCTGGTGCTGACGCGGCGGCAGGTAAGCCGTGCGCGCGAACGTGCCCGGTCCACCGGCAAGCCGCACAACGAGGCGCGCCTGACGTTTATCAAAATTCTGCTCCGCGAACTGACCGAGCAGATGACCGATCTCGTGGAGGCCGGGAGCATCGGCAACAATGCCGACCGCTCGTATCTGGCAGAAGACGTCCGCACGGCCCGCGACGTCCGGATCGTCCTGAACCTGTGCTGGATGCCGATGACTCCGGAGAAGCTGATCAACGAGCTTCTGAGCAAGCCCGCAGTCCTGGCGGCCTGCACACCGAACCTGTCCCTTAGGGAGCGGTCGCTGCTGCTGCGCCCCGCCGGTGCGCCCTGGACCGAGGCCGACGTCCCGCTGCTGGACGAGGCCGCGGAGCTCCTTGGCGAAATGGACCCGGCGGCGGGACGTGGCCTTGCACAGCAGGAGCACGACCGCGCCCGGGACCTTGCCAACGCCAAGCAGACACTGGTGAACATGGGGGACATGGGTGTCGATGTCCTCATCTCCGCGGAGGAACTCGCCGATCAGAACCAGGAGCGCGAGAACCGCCTGACGGCCGCCGAGCGCGCCACCAGCGACCGCACGTGGGCATTCGGCCACATCGTGGTGGATGAGGCGCAGGAGCTTTCACCCATGCAATGGCGCCTGCTGGTCCGCCGTTGCCCGCTGAAATCCTTCACCATCGTGGGCGACATCGCGCAGACCAGTTCAGTCGCCGGCGCCAACTCCTGGCAGGGGGCCCTGGCGCCCATGTTCGGTGACCGCTGGCAGCTGGAGGAGCTGACAGTCAACTACCGGACGCCCTCCCAGATCGCTGAGGCCGCCGCCCGCATGGCCAACGCGGCCGGACTCGTGGTTTCCGCGCCGAAGGCCGTCCGCGAGGGACGGTGGGCCCCCGTCATCGACAAGGTTGACCGCGGACAAGTGGTGAACCGTTTGGTGGAGGTGCTCCCCGAGGAACTGGCAGCGCTCGACGGCGGCCTCCTCGCCGTGATTGCCGACGGCGACCTTCTGCCGGCTGCAACGTCAGCCCTTCGTGCCGTGTACGGCCGGCGCATCGGCAACGGCGCGGGCAGCTACGAACAGGACATCGTGGTCATCAGCCCGCGCGAGGCCAAGGGCCTGGAGTTCGACGGCGTTGTGGTGCTTGAGCCGTCCGTCATGCTCAACCGCGAGCATGGCCGGGTGGGCGATCTGTACGTCGCCATGACCCGGCCCACCCAGCGGCTCCGGCTCATCGCCGCGGAAGGTATTCCGGCAGGCATCGAAGACTGAGCCGGTCCGCTTTGCCCCTTGACGCCCGGCGCCGTTCATTTCGGCGCCGGGCGTCGCCGATCCTGCTAACTTAGAAGTCGTGTCAGAACTCAACGATCTCGAATCCCAGCAGAACGACCCCACCTTCGCCAATGTCTGGCAGGAGCTGAAGTGGCGAGGCCTGGTCCACGTCTCCACCGATGAAGAGGAACTGGAAAAGCTCCTCGCCGGTGATCCGATCACCTATTACTGCGGATTCGACCCCACCGCGCCGAGCCTGCACCTGGGCAACCTGGTCCAACTCCTCGTTATGCGCCGTTTGCAGCTCGCAGGGCACAAGCCGCTGGGACTGGTGGGCGGATCCACGGGACTGATCGGCGATCCGCGGCCCACCGCCGAGCGCACGCTGAACACCAAGGACACCGTTAACGAATGGGTGGGCTACCTGCAGGCCCAGGTCCGCCGCTTCCTTAGCTTCGATGGCGCCAGCGCCGCCCGCATGGTCAACAACCTCGACTGGACCGCGCCGTTGAGCGCCATCGACTTCCTGCGCGAGATCGGAAAGCACTACCGGGTCGGCACCATGCTCCGCAAGGATGCTGTTGCGTCCCGCCTCAGTTCGGACGAGGGCATCAGCTACACCGAATTCAGCTACCAGATCCTGCAGGGCATGGACTACCTCCAGCTGTTCCGGGACTACGGCTGCATGCTGCAGACCGGCGGCTCGGACCAGTGGGGCAACCTCACCAGCGGCACTGAACTCATCCGCAAGGTTGAGGGTAAGAGTGTGCACGCCCTGGGCACGCCGCTGATCACCAACTCGGACGGCACCAAGTTCGGCAAGAGTGAAGGCAACGCCATCTGGCTCGACGCCGGCATGTGCAGCCCGTACGCCTTCTACCAGTTCTGGCTGAACACCGCCGACTCTGACGTTGTGGACCGGCTGAAGGTCTTCACTTTCCTGAGCCGCGCTGAAATCGAAACGCTGGCAGCTGCCGTTGCCGAACGTCCCTTTGCCCGGGAAGGCCAGCGGAAGCTGGCGTTCGAAGTGACTTCCCTGGTCCACGGTGTGGAGGCAACGGAGAAAGTCATCGCGGCGTCCGCTGCACTTTTTGGCAACGGTGACCTGTCCGCCCTGGACCGGCCAACCCTGGAAGCAGCCACGTCGGAGCTTCCGTCCGCCCGCATCCAGGTGGATGGCCTCGGGATCATTGACCTGCTGGTGGCATCCGGCCTGTCGGAGAGCAAGTCCGCGGCCCGGCGGACCGTCGGCGAAGGCGGCGCCTATGTAAACAACGAGAAGGTTTCCGACCCGGAAGCTGTCATCTCCGAATCGGAGCTGCTGCATGGCCAGTACCTGCTCCTGCGCCGCGGAAAGAAGAATCTCGCGACTGTCGAAGTCCTGGTTCCTTAGCCTTCCCAAGCCCCCATTCACGCTCCTCCGCAGCAGATTTGCACGGACTCGGGGGAGCGTGTATTGTTTTCTGAGTCGCCGCCGTTGAGTGGCGACAAACCCCCTTCACAAGAGAAGCAATTCATCGTGTGCAAAGCACGAAAATGATGAAAAGCTTCACTTTTTGATGGGCGGATTCGTTCCACAGAGTGAATATCGGGAAAATAACCCGGATTTGCAAAGTGAATAAGAATGAAATAAGCTATAAACATCGCAGCGAAGAAAAGCTAAACAAAATAATTCATTTGAATATGAATTGTTTCGGGAATTATTCGAATGTGTCTGTTGTTTGAGAACTCAATAGTGTGCCAAGTTTGTTGATACCAATTTATTGTATTGAATTGGTTGAATTGACTGGATCCGCCACCCCGTGGTGTGGT
>NZ_JBTNDX010000054.1:0-7683 GCF_054510755.1 Pseudarthrobacter sp. MDT3-1
CACACAAATATCATCACTCACCACCAACGATTAACAGGTTCCCTGCCGAAAGTCCGGTCAAACCGCCGATACAGCTCAAATTAAACGCGACTGTAGTACTAGGACCTGGAACGCTGGCACTTCGTCTTCACTGCGTTCAGCATCCAGACTTTCCCGACATCCACCTCGGCATCCGCGCCGTGCTCCTCTATAAGCCGGGACAGGGCCCGACACTGCTTGCCGGACTGTCTCCCCGCCGATCTGGTCCCGCTTTGCCAGTCCATGGATGGACATGCCCTCAATGTGGGCATCCCTGCAGATCCTGGCAAACAGCTCGATGCGCGTTATGCATCAACGGCCACCACTGGGCCCAGCGGCAGGCCGCGAAGGCGGGGATCGGCTACGTAGCGATGGACAACGCCTTCGTCGCGGTGGAGGACGTCGCGGGCCTGCAGGGAATCTGCGACCGTCTCGGACCGGAGCAGATCGACGCGCTGCTGCGCAAGTGGCTGGCCATCCTGCCCCACCCGTTCACCGCTGCCGACCGGGCCGCCGGGTACCGCTACGACGTCTCGGTGTTGCAGGCGGAGTTCTCCCTGACGCAAATGCTCGACAGCCCGGTGTCGGGGCGGGTGTTCTTCGAGAACGTGATCCGCGAGAACCTTGATATCGGCCGCCCGGACCAAGTCAGCCTGGTCTTCGGCCGCCGGTTGATGAAGACAGGGCCCCGGCCAACCCCGGGCCGGTTCAGGACCAGGGTGATCACCAATGGGGTCACCCCGAGCCTGCACGTCGACTATAAGAATGCCACGATCAAGCAGTACCACAAGGAAGGGAGGGCCCTGCGGACCGAGACAACAATCAACGACACCTATGATTTCCGAATCGGCAAACGACTGACAAATCTGCCCGCACTGAGGGAGATCGGCTTCACTGCCAACAGGCGCCTGCTACGCGTCCAAAGAATCAGCCACGACCCGATCACCGGAACCCAAGCACTGCACGCCATCACCGCCGCCGGCGCCCGGATCCCCGGACTGCGCCTCGGGCAACAACGAAGCCACGCACTCCTGTCTGCATTGCCGGTCTTCAAGCTGCAACCGGACGGGTTCGTCAACCGGGACCTGCGCGCACTCACCGCACAGCTACGCGGAACCGACCCCGGCACCGTTACCGCCGGGCAGATGACCTATGACCTGCGCCGGCTCCGCCACTACGGACTCATCGAACGCATCCCACACTCCCACCGCTACCGGGTCACCGACACCGGCCTTTCCACCGCCATGTTCATCAGCGCCGTTCACGACCGGCTGCTCCCCACCGGCCTGGCCGACCTGGAAACCCCGGTACCAACGAGGCTGAGAGCCGCCACGCGCTCCTACCAAACCGCGATCGACAACCTCACCCACATCACGGGACTGGCCGCCTAACCCGAATCTGACCCAGCCACCCAAAACACGACCCAAAAATCACGGCTTCGCCGACTTAGCCTTCTAGGAGCGATCTTCATTGACCATGCGGGCCACATGGAGGGTGAGGTAAGTTACCTCATCCTCGGTGAGCGGTTCGCCAAGCCTGAGTTCCAGGACAGCCTGAAGCTTGAGAGCTGTGGCATACGCGTCCGGGTAGGAGTCCTGGATAGCGATGCGTAGTTTGCTGGCCCCCTCGTCCAGCTGCTTGCCGGAGCCTGCCCGCACGAAGAAATAGCGCAGATGGGTAATAAACCGGGCCGCATTGACGGTGTCGCGGTCGAAGGGCCGTCCGTAGGCCTGGTCGAGCACCTCAAAAAGCTGTGTGAAGACGCCCGTCATCTGATAGGTGTAGGAAAGATCGCCGGTGGCGAAGGCGGCGTTGACGAGGTGCAGCGCGATGGCAACTGCCTCGTCGTCGGCCAGCGGCTTCTCAAGGCGGGCGCTGACGAATTCCAGGATGCGTCGTGCCGCCCTCAGTTCGGCGGGGTAGAGATGGGACACTTCGGCACGAAGGGGGTAGTCGAAGTCGATGCCCTGGCGCATCCGTTTGATTGCGAAGCTGAGGTGGTCAGCGAGAGCCACCGACAGTACGGTGCTTGCCGGGATATGCATCTCGGCACGACCGGCGTCGAGGGCTTCCTCAGCCAGCAGCACATGCTCGGGCGGGATCGCAGCGACCATGGCACCCAGGTGATCGGGGTCCCTGCCGTCCTCGGGCACGAAGGTGCGCAGCACCTTGGACTGGTCGATCTGCTGGCCGGGCTTGGCCTGGAAACCCAGGCCGCGGCCGGTAAGGATCACCTCGCTGCTGCCGCTGCGTGCGAGGACCACGTTGTTATTGAAGACGCGCAGGATTTCCACGTCGTTGTTCTCCTGCCTTCGAAGGATACGCGGGGCGGGAGCCTGGCTGACTCCCGCCCCGGACGGGTCAGCGCAGGACTGCACCGTTGCTTGCGATTACGTCCCGATACCAGCCGAAGGACTTCTTCCGGTACCGGTTCAGAGTACCGGAACCGTCGTCATTGCGGTCCACATAAATGAAGCCGTAGCGCTTGCTCAACTGCGCGGTGGAGGCGCTGACGACGTCGATGCAGCCCCAGGAGGTGTAGCCCAGGACCTCGGCACCGTCGGCGATGGCCTCGCGGACCTGGACCAGGTGGTCATTCATGTACTGGATCCGGTAGTCGTCCTCCACGGTCATTTCACCGTCGGACTCCGCCAGGACGTCCTTGGCACCGATGCCGTTTTCCACGACGAAGAGCGGCTTTTGCCAGCGTTCCCAGTAGTCGTTGATGACGACGCGCAGCCCCTGGGGATCAATCTGCCAGCCCCATTCGGAGGCTTCCAGCGTCGGGTTCACCACGCCGCCCATGATGTTTCCCGGACCCGTCTCCACCGAAGGATCCGCAGATTCACAGATGCTCATGTAGTAGCTGAAGGAAACGAAGTCCACGGTGTTGAGCAGGTCTTCGCGGTCCTGGTCGGTGATATCCAGGTCGATGCCGTTGTCGCGGAAGTACCGCAGCAGGTAGCCCGGGTATACGCCGCGGCAATGGATGTCGCCGAAAGCGTAGCTGGCATGGGCCGTGTCCATGGCCTTGACAACGTCGTCCGGGGACGGTGTCAGGGGGTAGACGGGCAGGGCAAGGATCATGCAGCCGATCTGGGCGTCGGGCATGATCTTCCGGGCCAACCGGGTGGCCCGTCCGGAAGCTACCAGCTCGTGGTGGATTGCCTGGTAAAGGTCCGAATCGGTCAGTTCCTCGCGCGGCGTGGGGATGCCCCCGGAGAGGAAAGGGGCGTGGATCACCGAGTTGATCTCGTTGAACGTCAGCCAGTACTTCACCCGGCTGCCGAAACGCTCAAACAGCGCCTGGCAGTAGCGCTCGTAGAAACCGATCAGCTGGCGGTTGGTCCAGCCACCGTACGTGCGCGCCAGATTCAGCGGAGTCTCGTAGTGGCTGATGGTTACCAGCGGCGTGATGCCATGCTTCTCCAGTTCATCCAGTATCCGGTCGTAGAAGGCCAGGCCTTCCTCGTTGGGCTTTTCGTCGTCGCCGTTGGGGAAGATGCGGCTCCACGCGATGGAGAAGCGGTACACCTTGAAACCCATCTCGGCGAAGAGCGCGATGTCCTCCGCATAGCGGTTATAGAAATCAATCCCCACCTGCTTGAGGTTGTCCGGCGTCGGTCCCTCCGTGGGAGGGGTCATGATGCCCTGGGGCATCACGTCCTGGATGGACAGGCCCTTGCCGCCCTCGTTGTAGGCGCCTTCAAGCTGGTTGGCGGCGGTGGCGCCGCCCCACAGGAATCCTTCGGGGAACGGCCCGGTAGCGGCCTTCGTGGTTCCGTTGCTCATAAGCTGCGGTGGTCCTTTCGTTCTTTAGGTTCAGAGTTCGACGTCGAGCGCGGGGGTACCGTGCGTCAGGTGCCCTTCGCCGACGGGTATGACGGCTGTCAGGGCCTTGGTGTTCGTGACCACCATTAGCGTCGTGGAGTCGTAACCGGCCGCCCGAATCTTGGCGCGATCCATCGTGGCCAAAAGCGCCCCGGCCTCCACGCGCTGGCCCCGGGTCACGGCCGCTTCGAAGCCGTCGCCCTTCATCTGGACGGTGTCGATGCCGATATGGACCAGGACCTCAACGCCCTCATCGGACTTGATGCCATAAGCGTGGCCGGTCTTCATCACGGCCTGTACGGTGCCGGAGATGGGCGAGTAGACACGGTCTTCCTCGGGCACGATACCTACGCCGGCACCCATGGCGCCGGAGGCAAAGACCCTATCCTGGACATCAGCCAGAGCGACTGTAGCACCGGTAACGGGGGCAAGAACGGTGATGCTGCGCAGAGCGGGACCTGGCGTACTGCTGGCGGTGTGGCCCGTTGCCGGAGCATCCTCAGCCTCGGGGCGGGTATCGGCGCCGTTCTTGTCTGCGTCAGCCGTTTCGCGGGGACCGAAGACGAACGTCAGGATAAAGGCGATGAGAATTGCCGCAGCCGTTCCCATCAGCAGCAGGGCGAAATTTCCGACCGTGGCAAAGGCAGGCAGGGCTAGGACTGACGGGAAGACAAAGGCGCTGGAAGCGCTGCCGCCTACCGCGGCAATGGCGCCGCCCACGGTGCCACCGGCGATACCGAAGTAGAACGGCTTCTTCAGCGGCAGGTTCACGCCGTAGATTCCCGGTTCGGTGACACCGGCCAGGAATCCGGAGAGCGCAGCGGGCGCGGCCACCCCACGCCGGGCGGCACTGCGGGTGCGCAGTGCAACAGCAACCATGGCAGCGGCCTGGGCCAGGACAGCGGGAAGCAGGGGTGCCATGAGGAGGGAGTGCCCGGTGGTTGCCAGATCGTTGGTAAAAATCGGGACAAAGCCCCAGTGCAGGCCGAAGAGCACGAAGACCTGCCACAGGCCGCCCATCACGGCGCCGGCCAGCCAGGGAGCGAAGGCAAAAATTGAAGTGATTCCGGAGGAGACACCCTGAGATACGAACGTGGTGGCGGGGCCTACCGTAAGGAGCGTCAGCGGAACCATGATGGCAATGGTCAGCAGCGGGGTGAGGAAGTTCCGAACCGCGGAGGGCAGGGACTTCAGCAGGAAACGCTCCAAATATCCTTGAAGCCAGACAGCCACGATGATCGGGATCACGGAGCTGGTGTAGTTCATCATCACGAGCGGGATTCCCGCGAAGTCAACAGGCTGTCCGGCGGTACCTAGCGCGATGATGCTCGGGTAGACCAGGGCGCCGGCAATAGCCATGGACGTGAACTGGTTGGTCTTGAACCGGCGTGCCGCGGTGACGGCCAGGAACATCGGCAGGAAGTAGAACAGTGCATCCGCGGCGGCGGAAAGGATCACGTACGTCTGGTTGGTCGGGGCAACCCAGCCGAAGGTCGTGCCCATGCTCAGGAACGCCTTAAGCAGGCCGGCACCGGCCAGCGGCCACAGGATGGGCGAGAAAATTGCGGACACCAGTTCAATGAAACGGTTGAACAGGTTGCCCTCGGGCGGGGCTTCGTGGGTGGTGTCCTCATTGCCGAAGCGGCTGATCTTGCCGAGCCCGGCGAAGACCACGGGGACATCGTTGCCGATGACCACCTGGTACTGGCCGCCGGCCTTCATGACCGCAATGACGCCCGGCAGCTTCTCGACGGCGGCCGTATCGGCCTTCGCCTCGTCGCGCAGCCGTAGCCGCAGCCGCGTCGCGCAGTGAGTGGCACCCACCAGGTTATCCTCGCCGCCGACACCCTTCAGGATGTCTGCGGCCAATGTCGTGTAGTTCACGGAAGCCATGGCAGTCCTTTCTGTCCGTTCCGTCTTCCGGGCATAAAAAAAGACCCAAGACGCACGTCACCGTGTGTCTCAGGTCTTGCCTCGTGTCCGAGTAACAATCCTTCAGGCTGCATCGCCTGCTGGGGAGAGCCTAGCCGTGATTCCGGTCACGTGCAACTCGGCCCCGCACGGACCGGCCTTGCACGGACCGGCCCATGCTCGGGTCAGAGGAGGCCGAGTTCGGCGAAGGCGGCTACGAGGCCCTCCTGTTGCGGGCCGGCAGCGGTGCGGTCAGCGATTGCCATGAGTTCGGGCAGGGATCCTTCGATGGCGACGCCGACCCCGGCGTAGGCGATCATCTCCAGGTCGTTGGCGCCGTCGCCTATCGCAATGGTGTCTTCGCGGGCGATGCCCAGGTGCGCGATGGCGGCCGCGATCCCGTCGGCCTTACTGATCCCGCGCTGGTAGAGTTCACCGGCGTGCCGGCCCTCGTCGGCCACCGAGTTGGCGACGACGGCAATGCCCTCTCCGATGTCCGCCACCAGGCGTTCCATGGCAACGAGGCAGTCAAAGACGGAGACCTTGGCGAAGGGCACCGTGGTCCGGTTTGTCGTGGGGCGCACCGCGTCGAGAATGGCGGAGGAACCCACCGGGCCTTCCGGGGCCTTCCGGAAGTGGGCATCAATGATAGCCCGCAAGCGCTCCGCGGCCCCCGGCGGGACGTGCAGGGCTTCCTGCGCCTCAAGGATGTACACGGCGTCGTGCGCGTCGAGCGCCGCGACCGTTCTCGCGGCCAGGTCTGCTGGAAAGCGGCGATCCACGAGCACACTCCCGGCCACCTCCACGTAGGCCCCGGCGCTGGCCACCAGGCCGTCGAAGCCTGCGGCGAGAATACTTGAGGGCAGCATTGACACGGGCCGGCCGGTGCACAGCAGGACCCGGTGGCCGGCCGCCCGCGCGGCACGTACGGCGCGCACATGGCCCTCGGGGACGACGCCGTAGTCCGCGTAGGTGCCGTCCACATCGAGGAAGACAGCGCGGACAGTTCCGATAGTGCTCTGTTTAGCGCTCATGATTCCGGATCATACCGGTGAAGCCAGGCCTTCTCCCAGCCGGGGTACCTGCGGACGGATTTGACGCGGACCGCACCACTTCTGCACACTGGTCGTGGATATGTAACTGGTCATCCAGGCAGGATCCGACCCCCGGGCTGGTGCCCGGTGCTCGGGTCCTTTTTTGTTGTCCCGCAGCTCGGTCCGGCCTTTCCAGAAGGCAGGCCATGAGCAGCGGCGGCTCCGCCTGGGCCACCCTGCCCGGGACTATCGCCGGAACCACCGGTGTGCCAGGGCAGGGCCGTGTGCCTCCCCGGGCCAGGCATGCGCCCGCCCGGCATCCACCCGTCCCTGAAAAACAACGAATGGAACACACCGTGACTGAACGTACCGCCACCATTGCCAGCCGCGTCGGCCTGCACGCCCGCCCAGCGGCCATCTTTGCCGACGCCGCAGGCGCACTGGACCTCGATGTCACCATCGCCTATGCGGGTGAACCCGCGGACGAGGCACTGGATGCCGCCAGCATCCTCTCCCTCATGAGCCTAGGCGCGTCCCACGGCGACGTCGTGGTGCTGCGGGCCGGGGGAACCGGCGCTGAAGAGGCCTTGGAGAAGCTGGTCAAGATCCTCGAAACGGACCACGACGCCGAATAGTCCGCTGTGCTGTCGGTGACCCTCGACGCCGAGCGATTGGCTGGTCCTAGTGGCCTGTAAAGTTGTGTGGGTGGCGGGCTAGGGTCCTGGCTGGTGGGCCCTCCGCCTGCTGGCGTCCTGGGTTGTCGGTCCTCTTTGTGGCTTGTTCTGGTGGCCCTTGTTGGCCGTCACTCATTCATGGCTACGGGTTGTGTTGACGACATGACCTAGGGAAATTTCCTTCTAGCTTTTCCTCCAATAGCTGCTTCCTGTGG
>NZ_JBTNDX010000055.1:0-7431 GCF_054510755.1 Pseudarthrobacter sp. MDT3-1
TGGTGATGGTGAACGAAGCGACCGGGACAAGGTTGACGGCGTCGACCCACCCCTCGGGTCCCAGTTCATCCCGCAGGCGCGCCGCATCCGCTGCACTGCGGGTGTCATTCCACAGCAGCGCGTCATACACGGGTTTTCGGGAACTGTCGAGGGCGACCATTCCATGCTGCTGGGCGGCAACGCTGACGGCGGCGACGGAGCCACCCAGGCGGTCCGCGCCGGCTGCCTGCCATGCTTCACGCAAGGCGGAGGTCCAGACCTGCGGGTCCACCGATGTGCGGTCCGGGTGGGCAGCCGCCCCGGAAGAAATGACGTCCCCGCTCTGGGCGTCCACAGCGAGGACTTTGCAGGACTGGGTGGAGGAATCCACTCCGATGACAACGCTCATTGACTATTTTCCTCATCGATCTGGTCATTCAGGGCTAGCGCCGTGACGTGTGGGTCACTGTGGAGGAAGAAGCGGCGCTCGTCGCCAGGGCTGAGCGCGAGAAGGTCACCGTTCCGAACCTGCTGATTTCGTCCGCGCTGTCGGAGCACTCCGATTCACCGACCGAACGCCGCGCCATTGCAGCGGAACTGATGTCCCTGCACAATCTCCTGGCCCGTTCGTCCAACAACATCAACCAGCTCGCACGGCAGGCGAACGCCACCAGCGAGTTCCCTGTTGAAGCCCGCGAAGCGCTGAAGCACATTCGCACTGTAGCCATGCGCATTGACGACGCCATTGACGGGCTGATGCAGGGATGATTCCGAACATCACTCGCGGTTCACGTATGGGCGGGCTCATGGTTTACCTGGCATCGACCGATGCGAACAAGACCAAGAACGCCCACCAGGATCCGCACCTTGTTGCCGGTGACGCTGCCATCATGGCGTGGTACGACGACGGTGTGCTGGACCGCGACGATGCCCTGGCCATTGCCAAGCATCTGGACCGGCCGCGCAAGATGTTCGGTGTCTCGGTTCAGATCAAGGACATGGAGTGGGACGCGGCGAAGAAGGAGCGCGTGCACGTCGGGTACAAGGATGCCAGCGTGTGGCACTGCTCCCTCAGCCTGCGCGCCGAAGAGGGTGCACTGACGGACCAGCAGTGGGGCGATATCGCCAACGACTTCGTTGACTCTATGGGCTTCACCGAAGCCAGCGGCAAAGCACGGTGCCGGTGGGCCGCGGTGAACCACGGCACGTCCGAAAACGGGAACCACCACATCCACCTGGCAGTGTCTCTTGTCCGCGAGGACGGCACCAAAGCATCCACGCATGCTGACTACAAGCGTGCACAGCAGACCTGCCGCGAGCTTGAGGTCAAGTACGGTCTGGAACAGCTCTCCATGGTGCACGCCACCCGTGGATACGACCGGGCCGAGAAGGCCACCGCCGTCAGGGATGACCGCGAAATGCACAGGTCATCACTGGCACGGAAAGTACGCGCCAGCGCCAGCGCCTCGGCAACCGAAGCGGAGTTCGTACGCCGGGCCCGCGACACCGGAATGCTCGTCCGTCCCCGCTACGCCAAGAACACCACCGACGTCATTGTTGGGTACTCGGTAGCCGAACGCCCCACCCAGGGGGAGCGTCCTATTTGGTTCGGAGGCGGCACCCTCGCCTCTGACCTGAAACTCGGTGCCCTCCGTGAAGAATGGATGGACTCACCACACCTGGCGACCGATGCTGCAGCCGAGTGGAACGCGGCGGCACGCAACAAGCGCACGGTCTCCAAGACCGGTCCCGAGAACGCAACGCCACCGGCAGAAGCATGGGTGGAATACACCCGTAACGCCACCGCCCTGGCAGACCAGCTACGCACCATCCCGCGTGACGATCACGCAACCTGGGCGAAGGCCGCACGGGAAGTTTCCGGAGCGTTCGCGGCATGGTCTTACCGGCTCGAACCGACGCCCGGGCCACTGGCGGCCACCGCTGCTGAACTGTCCCGCACGGCGCAGTTGCGCGCACCACGACAGCACAGCAAACCCGTCGCGCTGCCCTCCATTGCCGGTACCGCCATGTTGTTCATGGCCGCATCGAGCAAGAACAAGACGGCGGCGCAAACGGCACTCATGGTGCAGCTGATCAACACCGCCTTTGCCGTCTACGAAATGCATGCCCAATCTGGGCGGACCCGTGAAGCGCAACGCATCCGCTCAGTGGTCGAGCACCAGCTGGCTCCGTTCACCGGAACCATGCCGAAGGCTGTCCCGGTGGGTGCCGGGCAGCAGCAAGCCACGGAGTCAGCAGTGCCGCCCAGGGCGATTGATATTGCCAGGCGTGGCATGGTGCCCATCCGTCCGGGATCAGTGGTGCCATCAACGCCAACACCGGCCAAGACCTACCAACTCAGCCGACGCGACTCCGGGCCGGGCCTCGACCGATAAAGACCACCACCAACTGCAAGGGGAACAGCATGAGTGAATCAGATGGAATGGATGATGTCCTGGACGGCGGGCTGCGGCAGTCGCTGATGATCGCCTCCCGTATTGCCGAGACCCTGGCCCGGCGGCGGCAGGAATCCCAGCGGCACCAGGAACACCAAGACGCCCAGGTGGCGCACGAAGCCCAGGCCCGTCTCGCCGCCGAACGAAGCGCCGCCCACGCAGCACTGGCGCCCGTCGAGAAGGACCAGTGGTGGGACAAGGCACAGCCAAACGACATTGCTACGGCACACGCCGTCGCCGAAGGCTGGAAGGACCACGACCCGGCCGCGCTGGCAGCGTCGGAAAAGATCCGTCAGGAGGTCCTGACGCGGTACGGGATCGACACCCACGACGTCGGCACAGACGCCGCCTACCTGGAGTCAGGTATTCAGGCGATCACCACCGAGAAGGCCCGGCAGGACGAACTGGCGCGCAGCCAGGAAGAGACGCGCAAGGCCACCGCCGAACACGAGAAGGCCATGCAGCTGCTCGCAGCAGCCCGCGCGGAAGAACTCCGCGCACAGGCCGCGAAGCTGGCACCGGAAATGGAGCGTCACCAGGTGCCCGTGGAGTACCTGGCCAACCCCGAGCTGGCCCAGGCATTGCAGACCGCGCACACCGCGAAGACCCCCACAGCGGTAGAGGCAGCGGACGCCATCGTGAAGGAACGCATGTTCCTCATCGGCAAGGACGGCATCAACGGTCCCGACATGGACCAGCTGCGGAAAGAGACCACCGCGAACGTCAACGGTGCCGGCGACTCGCACTTCGAGGATCCCGAGTTCGTGAAGGCTGCCAAGGAGATGCACGAGGCCAAGCTCCTGGCCGAGGGCGGTTTCAAAGGCTCCGAGCGGACGCCCGTGGAGCAGCGGTACGAACGCGCGGAAAAGGAACTCTTTGCCCGCATGGAAGGCGTCGGCCGCGAAATCGAGAACCGCGTCACCGGCAACGAAAGCAGTCGGCTCAAAGACCAGGGCCTCAAAGCAGAAAGCACGTCAGCCGCCGACTACGGCTCGGCCGAACACCACGAAAAATTCGCTGAGTCCCTAGAAAACAGCGGCGCGAATGAGACCCAGATACGCGGACGCCTCGCGGCAGCTCGCAGCGAGGGCACACACCCCAGCGCAGCGGTGACTATGGGCAAGGGCGCCACCAAGGCCAGAAGGTCGAGCACAGAGGCAACAGTGGGCTCTGAGAGGAGCAAGAACGGCCTGTCCCGCTAAAACATTTATCCACAAAGAGCGGTTCACCTGGAACATTGCACCGTACGTTGCGGACATCATCCACGACTCCGCGAGGAGGACCGATGGAGTATGTGCGAGGGTGGTCACTTGCAGTCCTTGCTTCCGACCCTTGGATTTTGGTCTGGCGAGGTACTCATGTCATGAAACGGCAATCGCCGGCGTTACCTGAGGCCTGAGGCTGGGGTGCCTTTAAGCAGTGGATCTCGCAGCCGGTCCCAATCCGTGACCAGAGTGACTGCCACCAACGCAACAAGTAGCCCCCAGCACCCACCACGAAGTACGGACTGGCTGTGTTTGCCGTGCGCTCAAGCCGGGCCTATCCATCTTGGCCCGGGGAGTTGCACTGGCGCGGTTCAGGCAGCCTTGTGCCGGCGGGGGTCGCGGCCGCGTGTGCCGTGTCCGGGTCTTGCGGGCGTGCCGGTGGCTGTCCAGGGTGGCGGCGGACCCGCCGGCCTGGAGTCCCGGACCCAGGCAGGCCCGGCCGAACCCGATCCCACTGCCCTTGCTCCCGGGCAGACCAGCGCGCACGATGACAGATGACAACAAGGACCGTTCCGCACGGACCGGCCTAACAACCATAAACGGAGGATTCATGACCAGGGACGCCAATATCCACGCCCAGGAGCGCTTCGGCGCCGCTGTAAACAGCGGCAAACTCGAAGAATTCGACGACGTCGTCGCGGCCGGCTGTGTCGACCACGACCCGGCACCGGGACAAGGACCGGGCCCGCAGGGATTCAAGGACCTGTTCACAGGGTTGCGCTCTTCTTTTCCGGATCTGCACCTCGACGTCGAACACCTCACAGCCACCGACGTCGACGTCGCGTTCGCCTACACGATCACCGGGACACATCAGGGGCCGCTGATGGGCCACCCGCCCACCGGCAGGAGCTTCAAAATCCGGGGCATGCAGATCGGACGCTTCGAAGACGGCAAACTCGTCGAGCGCTGGGGCAGCAGCGACCAGCTGGGCATGCTCACCCAACTCGGGCTGTCCCCGCAGCCATGAAAATCGTCCGCGCACTGGCCACCGGGGCCGCAGCAGGCGCCGCCGGGACCACAGCCCTGAACACCCTCACCTACCTGGACATGGTCTGGCGTGCCCGCCCCGCCAGCAGCACACCCGAGGCCACCGTCGAAAAACTGGCCGACGTCACAGGGGTCAAGATCCCGGGCACCGAGGAAGAACGCACGAACCGGTTAGCCGGGCTCGGCCCGCTGACAGGACTTGTCGTCGGCGTCGGCGTCGGCGCGGTCCTCGGCCTTGTCCGGGAGGCCGGATACCGGCCCGGACTCCTCGGTTCGTCACTGACTGCGGCGGCCGGCGCACTGATCGGCAGCAACGGCCCTATGACCGTTCTCGGAATTACCGATCCCCGCACCTGGTCTCCCGCGGACTGGGCCAGCGACATCATCCCGCACCTGGCCTACGGCATCGTGACCGGCGCCGCGCTGCACACCCTGGACCCGGCCGCCTCCCGCCCGCTTTGACCCAACGGGCAGACTTCCCCGTTGCACCTCCGAGCGTCCAAGCCTTCTTCCGGATTTCTGGCCGGGCGCAGAAAACCCGGGAATCCGGTTCCCGGCAACACGCCGGTGAGGCAGCGATTGCCCACCTCCTGAGAGGGGGCAGGAGCCCGGTCCATCCATAAGGGTCCCGGGATCATGGGGTGTTCCTGGCTGGCAGCAGGCGGCGGCCGGTCCCCTGATTTCGAGTACCCGGCGCCCTGCCGGGATCGGCGTAACGGAACGGTCACATTCCGGGGCCCCACCGCCTCCGCGACCTGGTTCATGGCGGCCCCGATCAAGCTGCGATTTCCCACCAAAGTGGGCTCAAGTCAGATTGACAAAATCATGGGACCGACTTGATTCAGAGACGCGCCAGTGGCTCCTGGATAATCCGGGAGGCGTGATGGTGCCGCGCACTGTCACTGCCATGATCAAGCAAAATTCCGCGGGGCACGTCGACGTCGACGGGCACGGCCAGATGCTGCTTTCCCGTGAGGATCTGGATTTTATCCGCGAGAAAGAAACGGGCGTGGGTACGGGCCAAAACAGCGAGGAATTGCGGTTCTTCGATGCAACGCAGCCCGGAAAGCGCGGATAAGCCCCAATACCGTTTACTTAAGAAGTTTGGGTATTCGTTTGAGTGGCCAGCCTGACATCTTGCGTTTCACTACGCGGGGGTTGGTCCGTTGTCGGCGTGGTGGCAGGAGGTCGTGGAGGATCTCGCCGCTGAAGCTGGCGAAGGCTTTTTTGAGTCGGTCAGGGGGAAAAAGCCGGGCGGTCGGCGAGGGTTCGCCGGGCTGCCCGGAGGGTGCGTGTGAAGGAAAATCGTAAGGGATCTTCCTCGAACAGCAGGGCGACCTCGCCGATGAGGGACCGCAGGGCGTAGTGGACGCAGAGGTAGCCGTAGATTTCCTGGAGGACCCCGTCTGGGGTTTTGGAGCGCAGGACGATTCCGGGGCCGCGCTGGTGGGTTTTGAGTTCGTCAAAGCAGGACTCGATTTCCCAGCGCCGCCCGTAGAGGTCTGCCAGGTCCTGTGCCGGTGCTGTGTCCGGGTCCAGGATGGTGGTGATGAGGCGGAAATCGCTGGCGTTCTCGCCGGTGGTGACGGTGTATTCGATCACCCGGACGGGGATTGCGTCCGTGTTGTTCCGGCGGGCCTTGGGGTTGGCGTAGACCGCCGATCGGTACGAGCCGTCGGGCAGTTCCTCGAGCACCGGCAGGACATTGTTCGCGCGCATCCGCCACAACAGTGCCGCGCCGGTTGCGGCGCTGTCCCTCCAGGCGTGGTAACTGAAGAACCCGCGGTCGGCCATCAGCAGCATGGAGGCGTCCAGGTCCGCGTGGAGCCCCGGGAACATGTCCTGCTCGGCCGTGTCGTAGCCGGCGACCACGGCCCCGATCACCGCGTGCGTGCCGCACTCCACGAGTCCGAGCACCCGCGCCTGCGGGTACGCGCTCTTGATCAAGGTGGCCGTCCCTGGCCGTCCGTAGTACTTCTCGTTCGCGGGCGTATCTGCGATGTCCAGGCACGTCCCGTCAACGCTGACCAGCCGCCAGTCCTTGTAAAATCCGCTGCTTCCCGGTGCTGCGAGGGGCTTGGCGACCTCCGCGAAGAGTTCAGCCATCACCGTCGGGCCAAGCCGCGTGCGCGCCTTGAAAATCGCGGCTTTCGTCGGCATCTGCCAATCCCTGAAACGGCCCGTGATCCACTCCATGCCCGCCAGCAGCGACCGCATCACCTCTTCATACGAGCCGGCCGCGAACAAGGCCATAGCCATCACGTAATAGACCATCAGCCGCGACGGCAGCAGCCTGTTCCGCATCTGGGCCGCCCCGGTGCGTGCGATCACCCGGTCGACCACATCGGGTGGGAAGGCCCGCGTCAGGACACCCAGAGAGACGTGATCACTCAGACGTTCCGGGGTTTCGGGCTTAATCCATCCGCTGCGAGCCATACCGCAACATTAACAGAACCTACGCTAAGTAAACGGTATTGGGATAAGCCCTGGGGTTTGTAGGACCACCTGGGGATACCGTTGGGCATGCCCGAGACCCGCCCATGTGCCGGTCCCCGCATCGGTGAGTTGCCGCGTGGAAGGCAACCGGGCCAGGGAAACCTCGATCCGGGAACACGAGCGCAGACCCTTCGGGACGCACGTGCCGGTAACGAAGAAACGAATATCTCCGTTCCAGACCCCACTTCGTTCCCGGTGTACTGCGTCCTTCTGCCGGGGTGTTATTTCACGGTGAGGGTGCCTTTCAT
>NZ_JBTNDX010000056.1:0-6231 GCF_054510755.1 Pseudarthrobacter sp. MDT3-1
ACGGCCAGCCCGACGCCCACGCCTACTTCGGACGGATGAAGCGCGAAAACCGTGAAGGCCCGGCGGTCATGGGCGAACGCACCCCGCTTCAGGAACTGGACCCGGCCGGCGTCGCGAGGGACCTCGCCCAGGACACCGTCACCTTCATCGACACCCGCCCCAACACCGAAGTCCACGAAGGCACCGTCACCCGCTCCTTGAACGTTCCCGCCGGCAAGTCCGTGGCCAGCTACGGCGCCTGGGTCGTGAACCCGGAAACCGACAAGAACCCGCTCGNGGTGCTGCTCGCCGCCGGGCAGGAACAGGCCCAGGATATGTGGGACCACCTGGTCCGCGTCGGCATCGACAACGTCGCCGGCTACGTCACCACCATCGACGGGCTGCCCGTCAGCACCCCGCCCCTGATCCGGCCCGAAGAACTGGGCAGCTTCGATGCGGCCATGGTGCTGGATGTCCGCAACCGCACCGAGCACACCGCCGGGCACATCCCCGGCTCCCACCAGCTCAGCGGCGGCCGCGCCATGTGGCACCTGGACCAGCTTCCGGCCGAAGGCACCATCGTGACCTACTGCCAGTCCGGGGTCCGGAACTCCGTCGCGGCCAGCGCCCTGCGCCGCGCCGGGTACGACGTCGTCGAACTCGACGGCAGCTACGCCGCCTGGGACGCCTGGCAGAACTCCCGTCAGTCAGCCAGGGCCTAGAACCACCGGCATCAGCGCGTCCCGGATAACCTGCGGTCAGGAACGGCCTGGCCGTGTACGAAAGAGACAAGGAACCCTTCATGGTGAACGGCTTTGATATGGGCGGGATGGGGCTTGCTTGGATCTTCTGGCTTCTGCTGATCGCAGGCGGGGTCACGCTCGCCGTGGTGCTGGTCAAAGCCTTCACCCGCAACGCCGGCGGTAACGCGCCCACCGATGGGCAGGGACCACCGCGCACGGGTGCGGGCCCTGCCCGGGCCAAGGAGATCCTTGAGGAGCGTTACGCCCGCGGGGAGATCAGCACCGAGGAATACCAGGAACGGCGACGGATACTGGAGGAGGACGGCCGGTGAGGCCGCTGACACGCCGCCAGCTGCTGGCACTGGGTGCGGTAGGGGCCGGCGCTACGGCTGCCGGCGGCGCAGGGCTGTGGCTGACCACCGGCAACGGACCCGGATACACCGGGGGTGAGGGCCTGACCGAACCCCAGGTGCTGGCCAGCCGCGACCGGGTGCTGGAGCTGGACCTGACCGCCGCGCCGGCACGGGTCCGGGTCGGCGGGCGGGATGCCTCCGTCCAGGCGTTCAACGGCTCACTGCCCGGTCCGACCCTGCGGGTCCGCGCGGGCGACACGATCCGGGTCACACTGCGCAACGGGCTGCGGGCTCCCACGAACCTGCACGTGCACGGACTGCACGTCTCCCCACAGGGCAACAGTGACAACCCGTTCGTAAGCATTGACCCGGGCGGGTCCTTCGACTACGAGTTCACCCTGCCCGAGGACCACCCGCCTGGTACCTACTGGTACCACCCGCACCGCCACGGGCACGCCGCCGACCAGGTCGCCGCCGGCCTCTACGGGGCCATCGTGGTGGAGGACCCCGACCCGGTTCCGGTCACCCGGGAGCGGGTGCTCGTGGTCTCTGACCTGTCCCTCGACGCTGCCGGCAATCTCGCCGAGGCGGACCAGTTGCAGCAGATGATGGGACGTGAGGGAGAGATCGTCCTGGTCAACGGGCAACTCCGCCCGCAACTGCGCGCCGCGCCCGGAGAACGGGAGCGGTGGCGGATCATCAACGCCTGCCCCTCCCGGTACCTGCGCCTGGCACTTGACGGACAGCAGGTCCGGCTGCTCAGCAGGGACCTCGGACGCCTGCCGATCCCAGAGGACGTCACCGAAGTGGTTCTCGCCCCCGGCAACCGCGTAGAGCTGCTCGTGGAAACCCGCGACGGATCCTCCACCCTCACGGCTGCCGCCCTGGACCGCGGCAGCATGAACGCCATGATCGGCGGGGCCATGAGGGGCGACAACGAATCCGGTGACGGCCCGGTCGAACTGCTCACCCTGGCCGTCTCGGGAAGCGCGGGCACTGACCCCGGGCCCGTGCCCGAGGGCCGGCCCCTGCGCGATCTACGGAACGAACCGGTCACCGCCGCCCGCACCCTGAACTTCGCCATGGGCATGAATGGAAACATGGGCGCGGGAATGGGCAGCGGACAGGGCACCATGATGGCCTTCACCATCAACGGACGGGAGTTCGACCCCGAACGGCTCGACGAGACGGCCGCAGCCGGGACCGTGGAGGAGTGGACCCTGACCAACTCCAGCCCCATGGACCACCCCATCCACCTGCATGTGTGGCCCATGCAGATCGTCCAGGACGGCGACCGCGACGTGACCAGGCCCAAATGGCAGGACGTGGTCAACGTCCCCGCCCGCAGCCAAGTGAAAGTCCGGGTGGCCTTCGACGACTTCGCCGGCCGCACCGTGATCCACTGCCACATTCTGGACCACGAAGACCAAGGCATGATGGCCACCGTCCAAGCCCGCTGACCGGCACGCCTAACACTGACAGGATCCGCCAATGGCCCTAGGCAACACCGCCTCCCGCCAGCAGCCTCGGACAACCGAGGTCATCACGCTGGGACTGCGGCAGAACCTGGCCCAGTTCATGCTCCTCGTCGCCGTCAACGCCCTGGTCGGCGGCACCCTCGGCCAGGAACGCACCGTGCTGCCGCTGCTCGCCGGACAGGTCTTCCACCTCGATGAGTACACCTCCGCCCTGACCTATATCCTGGCGTTCGGTCTGGCCAAAGCCGCGACCAACTACTTCGCCGGGACCCTTTCGGACCGTTACGGCCGCAAGCCGGTCCTGGTCGCCGGCTGGCTCATCGCCCTTCCGGTGCCCCTCCTGCTGATCTTCGGGCCTTCCTGGGGCTGGATCGTCACAGCCAACGTGGTTCTGGGCATCAGCCAGGGCCTGACCTGGTCCACCACCGTGATGATGAAAATGGACCTCGTGGGTCCCGAACGCCGCGGCCTGGCAATGGGGCTGAATGAAGCGGCCGGCTACCTCGGCGTCGCAGGCACCGCACTGGCCACCGGTTACATCGCTTCCTCCTACGGACTGCGCCCCGGGCCCTTCCTGCTCGGCGCAGCCTTCATCGCCGTCGGCCTCGGCCTGTCCGTACTGACCATCCGTGAAACACACCACCACGCCAAAACCGAAGCCGCCACACACGTCCCGGTCCACGCGGGAACCCGGGCCGGGCTGAGCAACCGGGACGTCTTCACCCTGACCAGCTTCCGCGACAAGTCCCTGTCCTCCGTCAGCCAGGCCGGGATGGTGAACAACCTCAACGACGGCCTGGCCTGGGGGCTGTTCCCCGTCCTGTTCGCCGCAGCAGGGCTCAGCATCGAACGCATCGGCATCCTCGCTGCCGTCTACCCGGCCGTCTGGGGCGCCGGTCAACTGATCACCGGCGCCCTCTCGGACCGGATCGGGCGCAAACCGCTGATCGCCGGAGGCATGCTCGTCCAAGCCCTGGCGCTCGGTATGGTCGCCCTCGGAAATGACTTCGGAACCTGGCTTGCCGCCGTCGTCCTGCTCGGTGCCGGCACCGCCATGGTCTACCCCACATTGCTTGCAGCGATCGGCGATGTCGCCCACCCCGAATGGCGGGCCAGGTCAGTCGGCATCTACCGGCTATGGCGCGACGGCGGCTTCGCCGTCGGCGCCCTGCTCTCCGGCATCATCGCCGACGCCTACGGCATCCCGGCAGCCGTCGCTGTCGTCGCCGGCCTGACTGCGCTCTCCGGCATCATCGTGGCCGCACGGATGCGAGGCAGCGACCACCGCGGCCAGGGATGAACGAGTGGAACCACTTCTAGGACGGATGACCGGGATGCCCAGGTCGGTTAGGCCGACCCGGCATGAAGCAGTCCAGCGAATTCGGATCGTGGACGCGGCCGTCTCGCACTGGCGCGAGGACGCACAGGCATCAGGCGTTCGCCCTGGCGCGCTGGACTTCATGGCGAAAGCCTTCGAGTGGGAGCACCGGGCTCGCGCCACGGACCTGTACGACAGCAGCCCAACCATCATCGGCCTTGCGGCAGGCAGCCAGGCAGGGCTGCCGGTGAAGTCTGGGTACATCCGCACACCAGAAGAGGGCGGTTCGTCGAAGGGCATTTCAGGCGCCGGGCGCAGTAGGGAGGCGATGCGGACAAACTCAGTGCCGGTTAACGGGACGCGGAGAACCGCTGTCCCCCGCAGTCGAACGGTCGTGGCGCGGTTAGTGGGTGACGAGCTGTTGCGCTCGCTGGTGTGAGACGCCAAGTACCGCGCCGATGTCGCGGACGGTGACACCTTGCCGCTTCAGGACCATGGCCGCCTCGTGGCGTTCCTTGGCTGATGCCGCCTTCAGCTCATCGGACCTGGCAGCTAGCTCACGCGCTTGGCGGAGGTGGGCTGCGACTTCAGGCGTGTCGAATGTGACTTCGACGTCGAAGTCGGATTCAGGGCGTCCCGTGATCATGGCCGCAAGATCGCGGACCATTTCGGGGATCTCGGCGACCGTGCGGGCATGAGTGGTAAGCCCGTCGATTTGGGAGGATTCCACGTACCAGAACCGGCCGTCCCGGCTGGCCGTTACTTCTAGTTTCATTTGGTGTCCTCTCCCTTGGCCTGCTTCATGATTTGCTTGGCGAGCTTCTCGCCGATTTCATTGTGGCGCGGCACAAACGTCGTATTCTCGCCGATGTTCACGCGTGTGTGCCTTCCACCTTCCTCGGTGCTTCATCACGGGAAAAGTCTATAGTGGACTAGCCGTGGCAGTCTAGTCCACCATAGACTTTGTCTTGGCGAACTTGCACCTCAGCGTCAGACGGCTTCCTCTGCATGCTCAGCGCACCGCACCGTCGCGATCAGCTGGCCACCGCCGTCGGCCTTTACATAGCGGGTCACGTGGTTCGTGATCCTGCCGCAGTGATCACAGAAGCACGCGTGTTGTTTTGTCTGCATAGCGAGATGTTACGCAGTTCGATGGATTTAAGGCGAAATCCCGGCTAGGAATGTGGATCTCCACATGTGGCCCGGACCGCGTCCCGCATCCCGGAAACTCCAAGGGCCCGCGGGTAGAATCGGGGCCAAGAAGAACGCAGTCGCTTTCCGGAGGTACGGAGAAACAATGTCAGAATGGCTCGACGTCGGCGCGGACAACTACGTGCTGGTCACCGAAGGATCACTGCTGAACACCGGCCTGATTGTGGGCTCCGAGCGTGCCATGGTGGTCGATACCGGCTGCGGGCCGCGGCAGGGGCGCGAGATCCTGGACGCGGTGCGGGAGAAGACCTCTTTGCCCCTGGTGGTGGTCAACACGCACGCGCACTATGACCACTTCTTCGGCAACGCCGTGTTCGCGTCCGACGGCGCCACCGAGTTCTGGGCACACGAAAACTGCGCCCAGGAGATCGACGACCACGGGGACCTGCAGCGCCGGTTCGTGGGAACGCTGGAGCCGGAGATGTCCACGGGCGAGGGCGAGAATGTGGAACTGGTGGTGCCCAACGCCATCGTCAAGGACCAGCCCGTGCTGGTGGACCTGGGCGGAATCACCGTGACCCTCTTCTACCTGGGCCGCGGCCACACCGACGGCGACCTCCTGGTGGGCACGCCCACCACCCTCTTTGTGGGCGACCTCGTGGAGCAGGGCGCGCACCCGTCCTTCGAGGACTCCTACCCGGAGGAATGGGCCGACAGCCTGCGCCACATCTCCGCCCTGCGCCACCGCTACGAGTTCCTGATCCCCGGCCACGGCCAGCCCTGCAGTGACCAGTTCGTCAAGACCATGGCCAACACCATGACCACCGCCGTCCGCCAGGCCCAGCAGTCCATCCGCGAAACCCCCACCGACGCCACCAAGGCCATCCCCGTGCTGCCCTACGGCCCGGAGCAGTCACGCTGGTTCATCAAGCGCCTGCAGGAGACGCGGCCGCTGCACTAGCCCCGAGGCCCTTCATTATTCAGAACACGTTCCGAATAATGAAGGTATGTCCAGCCCCACCATTTCACGCACCGCCCAGTCCTCCGAGCTATCCCGCAATTCGGCGAACGTCTTCAAAGCGGCCGAGGAGGGGCCCGTTAGGATCAATGCCGTTCGGTTAAGGTCTGCACGGTGATGTCAACCCGT
Source organism: Pseudarthrobacter sp. MDT3-1 (assembly GCF_054510755.1). NCBI lineage: Bacteria > Bacillati > Actinomycetota > Actinomycetes > Micrococcales > Micrococcaceae > Pseudarthrobacter > Pseudarthrobacter sp. MDT3-1. Next base: position 6,171 of record NZ_JBTNDX010000056.1, read on the forward strand.
ATCCCGGCGTTGCGTTCAGGTGAATAGGCGCAGCCCTTGTTAGAAGTGAGTCAAGTCTTGC
>NZ_JBTNDX010000057.1:0-6028 GCF_054510755.1 Pseudarthrobacter sp. MDT3-1
CAGGGCCCGGACGAGCCCCTGACCCTCACACAGCTACGGGCCGACATCTTCGCCGCCGCCCTCCTCGGCGGCGGGAACCCCGCAGAACATGATCCCGGGCAGGATCCGCCGCCCCGGGCCCTCGTGATGGTGACGGTCCCGGTGTTTTCCCTGCTCGGCGCCACTGAGGAACCGGCGATGCTTGACGGCTACGGCCCGATCCCGGCCTCGATGGCCCGGGACCTCGTGGCGAACGGGGCCGATTCGTTCTACCGGGTCCTGGTTGACCCGCGGGACGGGGCACCCCTGGAGATCGGCCGCGCCAACTACCGTCTCACCAAGGCCATGCGGAACTGGCTCCGGCTGCGCGACGGCAAGTGCCCCTTCCCTGGCTGCAGTAACCATTCCCTGGACAACGAGGCGGACCACATCCTNCAGCGCCTGGCGGCCCACACCAGGCACCAAGAACGAACCACCTGGCTGGATATCGCCCACTGGCAGGCGCTACAAGAGTGAACACCAGGACTGGGAACCACCACACTGGCCAAAAGAACCGAAACCGGAAGCGAGCAGGAATGGGCGCCGGCTTCCAGCGCGGCGTGAAGGTTACGGCGATCCGGATTTTGTTCACACCGGGATATCCCTGGGCGAGGACCGCGTGGAACGGTTCCTCCACTCCACCGCCTGACGGTGCCCAAAAGCAGCCTGCGCATGCACCCTGCACCCTGCGCAGTGCCGGCCCTAGCCTGCCTCCGGGTTTTCGCCGCCGGTGATCGCAACCCTGGAGCCCGGCAACCCCGTAGCGCGCCAGAGACAAGCGGACGACGGCGGGAGGTCCCGGCGTCGTCCTTCGCACTTGAAGTGGAGCCTTCCCGACACTGACGGACGGTGGGACGATTTCAGTATGAGTGAGAAGATCGCTGACGGCCCGCAGGATCACGGCCCACACCAGCACGCCCACGCCGCTCCGACAACGCAGCAAATGCGGACCGTGGGTCAACGCCGCCGAGAGGCGGAGGAGAAATTAGAGCACCACCTCCAGGAAGCCCTCCACAAAGACGATCCGCACCACGATGCGGTGCCTGAGTCCGAAGAGGCGGGTCCGGTGGATAGCGGGGACGTTGCCGCTGTCCACCACGACGACGATTGACCGCCGCAGTGCAGAGCTGCCGCTGACTGGCCCTCAGCCATGCCCAAAATAGTAAGCATGCTTGCCAATTATCCCTAAGCACGCTTATGGTGGTGCCGCGGAGCGCGTCAACAGCCCGTCATCATTTCAATAAGTGAGGAAGCCCATGTACCTGCATACACAGCTTTTGATCAACGAAATCGCCGCCGACGAGCCTGATCCCGCTGCAGCCAACGCGCTGCAGGAGGGCCTTGGCGGGCAGTTCGGCGAGATGCGCACCATGATGCAGTACCTGTTCCAGAGCATGAACTTCCGTGGCGATCCTGCCTCCAAGCCCTATAAGGACTTGCTCCAGGGCGTCGGTACTGAGGAGATCAGCCACGTCGAGCTCATCGGCACCACTATCTCCCAACTCCTGGACGGATCTCCGCGGTACCAGGGCAAGAAGACTGATCCCGTGGATGAGCCGGGTGCCAAAGGTGCCACACCCCTGAAAATAGCTTTGGACACCAGCAATATCCACCACTACCTGGTGGGCGCCCAGGGTGCCCTGCCGGTAGACGCTGCGGGCAACCCCTGGAGCGGATCCTACGTCTACAACAGCGGCAACCTGGTCCTGGACCTGCTGTACAACCTCATGCTGGAATCCACCGGCCGGCTGCAGAAGTGCCGGATCTACGAGATGACGGAGAACAAAACGGCGCGGTCCACGATCGCGTATCTCATTGTCCGGGACCAGGCCCACGAGAACGCCTTCGCCAAGGCGCTGGAAAGCCTGGGCGTGAACTGGGGCAAAGTGCTGCCCATCCCCAAAACCAATGCCGAGCAGTTCCCCGAGGTTAAGAAGCTGCTGGACAAGGGGCTGCAGAGCATCCAGTACACGTTCAGCGCAGATAACCTCAGCGAGGCCGGAAAGCTCTACCGTGGAGCCTCGCCCTCCAATGACGGCACCGAACTCAGCACCGACGTCGCCCCCGAAGGCTTCCCCATGACCATCTCACCCGAACGCCGTGAGGAGTTCTCACCTGGGCTCGATCCCGACCTGCTCGCCTTGATCCAGGCCACCGCCGAGGTGGAGCTCAAGGAAGCAGACAGCCCGAAAGAGACCAAAGCCAAGGCTCCGGCAAAGTCCGCAAAAAAGTCCTAGGCGGGCGGATGATCTGAGGACGGACGACGGCGGGACCTCCCACCGTCGTCCGCTTTACGGTGCGCCGTCCGTCTAGCCGCCTCAGTGGTTTGGCATCTGTCCCTGAAGCTGGTGGACGCGCAGGACCACATTGCCCCGCTTGCGTCCGGTGTCCACGAAGCGGTGGGCCTCGACCACGTCGGCGAGGTTGTAGGTCCGGTCGATGACTGCCTGATACTTTCCTTCCTCCGCGAGGCCCACAAGGAAAGCGACGTCGTCGGCGGTGTATGTGAGCTTGAGGCTGCCGGCGGTGACCAGCTTGCCGCTTCGGCGGCTCTGTCCCCGTGCGCCGAGAAGTCCTTTGAGGTCGGCGATGACCAGGAGCAGGGCACCTCCCGGTGTGATGGACCCCTCCACCTTGGTGAACGGAGCGTTCCCGACGCAGTCCATAACGACGTCGTACGTTGTGTCCGCTTCGGTGAAATCATCCGTGGTGTAGTCGATGAAGCTGTCCGCCCCGAGTGATTCGACCAGTTCCTTGTTCGCTCCGCTGCACACGGCGGTGACATGGGCGCCCAGGTGTTTGGCCAGCTGTATTGCCGCCGTTCCCACCGCGCCTGATGCTCCGTTGACGAGGACAGTGTCTCCGGGCTTGATGGCCGCCAGGCCCAGGAAGTTCTTGGCCGTGAGTCCGCCGAAAATCAACGTGACGGCCTCCTCGAAGCCCATGTTCCGGGGTTTGGCGGCGATGGGCCCGTCAGCCGGGACCGAGACGTACTCGGCATGCCCGCCGAACCTGGCGCCGAGCATCGCAATAACCTCGTCGCCGGGCCGGAACGCGGTCACGCCCTGGCCGACGGAGTCGATTACGCCGGCAATGTCCATACCAAGGACCCGGGTCCGGGGGCGGAAGACGCCGAGCGCCAGCGCCGTGAGTGCCTCCAGCCCCGCGGGTACCTTGCGGCTGCGGGCGCGGTAGTCGGCGGCGCTGAGAGTACTGGCCATGACCTTGATGAGCACTTCTCCGGGCCGCGGTGGCGGCTGGGGGATCTCCTCGACGCTGACGACGTCCGGGCCGCCGAAGCGGCGGTACGTCGCGGCCTTCACAGCGAGGCTCCGGCAGCGGCCGTGGCAGCCGCCGGCTGGGTTGGATTCATGATGAACTCCCGACTTTTACACAAGGTGTACGGCGTACACCTTTCTGATGAAAATGACTGTAGGTGTACTTAGTACACTTGTCAATGGAAGATGTATATACCGTCGGAAGCAGGGAACAGTGGCTCAGCAGATTTCCGTGGAACGCCGGCCGCGGTTGAACCGGGATCGCGTGCTGCAGGCGGCCGTCTCCCTCGCTGATGAGGTGGGGATCGGCCCGCTCAGCATGCGCCGGCTCGCCCAGGAACTCGACGTGGTGCCCATGGCGCTCTACAAACACGTGGCCAACAAAGACGAGCTCCTCGACGGCATGGTAGAGGTGATCATCGGCGAGATTGATCCTCCCGTTGCCGATGTTGACTGGAAGAGCACCGTGCGGCTGAGGGTGCTCTCGGCCAGGCGCGTCCTCCAGCGCCACAAGTGGGCCCGGCCCGTCCTCGAAACGCGCACCAACCGGACCCCCGCCGTCCTGGGCTACATGGACTCGTTCATTGGCATGTTCCTCACCGGGGGCTTTTCCGTTGACCTCACGCACCACGTGATGCATGCCATCGGAAGCCGGATGTGGGGTTTCACACAGGAACTGTTCGACTCCACGGCCACTTCCGATGGCGACTCTCCCGCTCCGGTGGCACCGGAAGTCCAGGCTGCCATGTTCCAGGAAATGTCTGCCAGCTACCCGAACGTCCTGCAGGTGGCGACTGCTGCCAGCCACGATGACGGCTCGGTTGTCGGCGGCGGCTGCGACGACCAGTTTGAATTCGAGTTCGCCCTGGATCTCCTCCTCGACGGCATCGAACGGCTGCACCAGCGGGACTACAGCTCCGCAGCCGCCCGACTCGAGCGGGGCTGACCGGGAGCGGACGACGGCGGGACGTCCCGCCGTCGTCCGCTTGCGTCCGTGGGTATCATCGGAACACCCGTCCCTTTGAGAGTGGAGTTACGCATGCAGCTCGGCACTTTTTCGATCAGCCTCACCGTTAAGGACATCGCGGCGTCGGCTGCGTTCTACGAGAAGCTGGGCTTCACGAGTTTCGGCGGGGATATCACCCAGAACTGGCTGATCCTCAAGAACGGCGAGACCGTTATTGGCCTCTTCCAGGGGATGATTGAGAAGAACATGCTGACGTTCAACCCGGGCTGGAGCCAGAACGCGGAAGCGCTGGATTCCTTCACCGATGTGCGCGACCTCCAGCGGGAACTCAAAGCCGCAGGCACCGAGTTCGTTTCCGAGGCTGATGAAGCTATAAGCGGGCCGGGGAGCTTTATTGTCGTGGATCCGGACGGCAATCCGGTGCTCGTGGATCAGCATGTCTGACTAGGGCAGCCGCGACGCCCGCAACACCGTTGCCTCGCCAGCCCGTTCGGGCTCCAGCGGCACGGGGCTGACCAGCACCGCCGGCCCGCGGTGCAGGACGCCGTCGGAAAGTACCCGGCACCGCACACCGCCCCGCCCGCGCATTGCTTTGTGCGCCCCCGGGGCCAGCATCTCATCCATCCAGACGCAGGGATGGGCGGGCCGCCCGGCCGTGAGCCGCACCAGGTCTCCCTGGGATTCCAGAGCAAAGTCGTGCCCCAGGAGCGGAGCCAGGTGGGCCCCTCGGAGCACAACATTGCGCCGGGTCAGGAGCGGGTCCAGCCGTGCCGTTCCCAGCTCCGCGGCGATGGCCTCGAGTGACTCGATGGCAAATACGGTCACGGCGGCGTCCATGTGCGCGGCCTTGCCGAAAAACCGATCACCGACGATGCCCTTGCCCGCCACCAACTCCACCCGCCCGGCATCCGTCGTGGGGACATCCGCGGCACCCTCGCGGGCCCGGCCGAAGTACGCGTGCGCCGGCGAGACCAGGAGATGCAGGACCTCCACGTCGTACCGATAGGTTTCCGTCATGCCACAAAACTACTCCGCCGCGCGGGGGCTTAAGTGACCGTTCGCGCAGGCCCCAGACGCAAACGGACGACGGCGGGAGGTTCCGCCGTCGTCCGCTTGCGTTACTGCTACGCGGGCAGATCGCGCCGTTCGTGTGTCTGCCCGTAGGGGACATCGCGGCTGACGGCGACCGTGTAGCTGGTGTAGCTGTGTTGTGTGACCAGGATGCCGTGGCGGCTTTCCCTCATGGCGTGTTCGCGGGCCATTTCCACGGCGGTGTTGAGGTCGTTTTCGACGGTGTCAGGATCGTGGGCTGTGATTGCCAGGACGAGGTCAGAGTGGCGCTTGATCATGGTGGTCTCTTTCTCGGCGGGATCCCGGGACTCTGGGTGGGCACAGGCTTCCGGGGCCGGGCGTACCGGGGAGGCGGAAAGCGGTGGTTCCAGAGGGGTTGCCCGGCATCTCTGATGGGGCGGTGGCCGGCCGAATTGTCCGGCGGGCTGGATCGGCGGAAGCATTTGTTCCTGCGGATCTGTAGCCAGTGTGCCTGAAGCGTTGGTCCCGGGGCAATAGGTAGGCCGAAAAAATCGGGGCAGCCCGACTAAACGCCAGCGGACGACGGCGGGAGGTCCCGCCGTCGTCCGCCAAGTCGCTGTTGGTTCGTTGGCCTAGTACTACAGTCGCGTTTATGGGGTGTGTCCGCGGGCTTTGTAATGACTATGTCGTGCGCGGTGTTGGTGTTTTCGTCTCCAGGTTGAGTGTTCCAGGA
>NZ_JBTNDX010000058.1:0-5872 GCF_054510755.1 Pseudarthrobacter sp. MDT3-1
CCAACGCCGTGACCCGGCGTAACAGCGGTGCCGACCAGAACCTCTACTACCTGGCCCCACCGGCTTAGCGTGACTCTCCCGAGCATTGGTCCTCAAGCCCCGACACAACCGGCACACGCCAGCAATCCCTGGCTCTGGTGTTCCTTGCCGGCGCCATCATCGGTGTCCTGGGCGGCATGATCGGCCTGGGCGGTGCCGAGTTCCGGCTGCCCCTGCTCATCGGGGTCTTCGGCTTCGCCGCACTGCAGGCCATCATCATGAACAAGGCCATGAGCCTGATCGTGGTCATCACTGCCCTGCCGGCTCGCCTCATCGGCGTCCCCCTTGCAGAGCTCTCGCCCTATTGGTTCATCGTCCTGAACCTCCTGGCAGGCAGCCTCATCGGCGCCTGGATCGGCGCCCACTGGGCTACCCGGCTCAACTCAAAAACGCTTTACCGCGTCATCGCAGTGCTGCTCGTACTGATCGCGGTGCTGCTGTTCCTCACCCACTTCTTCGCGGTGGAGCCCCTCAACGTTCCCGCCGGCCCACGGACCGTGCTCGGAATCGCGGCCGGCCTCATCATCGGCGTCGTGGCCGCCCCGATGGGAGTCGCCGGCGGGGAGCTGCTCATTCCCACGATCGTCCTGCTCTACGGCACCGACATCAAGATCGCCGGAAGCCTCTCCCTGGCCGTCTCACTTCCCACCATGCTCGTCGCGTTCGCCCGCTTCAGCAGAGACAAGAGCTTCTCCGTGCTGGGACAGAACAAACCCTTTCTCGTCGCCATGACGCTGGGCTCCATCACGGGCACCGTGATCGGCGGCCTTCTGCTGGGCGTTGTTCCCAGCCTGGTTCTTATTCCCCTGCTCGTCCTGCTCCTGCTGCTGTCCTCCATCAAAGTCTGGAACCACGACTAAGACCCGCTTCCGTCCGGTGATGACGTGCAGTTCGCTGCCGGGAAGGGCGGCGTGGGTGCGCTGACCGGATCCTTCGAAGGTCCCGGAGCGGGGTGAGCTGTTGGTCTTGCGCGGTGCGGAGATCACTGACGCGTGGGTCACCGTGAGTTCGCTCACGCTCGACGTCCGCCCATGCTGCGTCGCGTTCAACGATTGCGGTAGCCAGATTCCCGCGCAGCGAGCTGGCTTCCTCCCGAATGGTGTCGCGGACATTGCGTGCTTGATCGATTTCGTCCCGAATTTTCGCGAGGTCAGCCTCGGCGCGCTGCGCTCGTGCCGCGTTGTCGTCGGCGCGGGCGACCGCGCCCCGAGCACGTTCGTCTGCTTCGGCCCGCGCGGTAAAAGCCGTCTCGGTCCGCGCATTGGCGTCGTCGCACTCGTGCTCAGCCTCCCCCAGTCGCGTGCGTACGGTCGCCAGCTGCTCGCGCAGCCGGGACAGCTCTGCCTGTGCCTGTGCGTTATGGGCCTCGGCCGCGGCCCGGACGGCGACCAGCTCGGCCGTCACCTGGTCGAGAGTGTGTGTCCGGCCCCCCAGCTCGTGCTGAGTGACGGCGAGGGTGGTGTGCTGCTGCTCGGCGAGGTCGGAAGCTTCACTTGCTGCGGCGTCGGCCTCCAGCCGCTCCGCGTTGGCCTGACGTTGGGCTTGCTCGGCGCGGCTGGTTCGGGCGGTTGCGGCGGCGACTTGTGCGGCGGCCTCAGCCGTCACTGATTCGATCTGGGCCTCAACGGCGTCCGGGGCAGCAACGGTCCGCAGGTCCTCTATGAGGGCGGTGAGTTGCTGGCCCAGGTGCTCGACCATCCCGGCGACCGGCCGCTGAGCTCTCCCACGCGCTGGCGCGCAGCGTCAACGGGGCGTTTCTCATCCGGGGCGCTCCGGCTCAGCTCGTCGGCCAGCCGCCGCCGTGCGCGCCAGGCGGCGGTCCGGTTGCCTCCGGAAATCCGCTACGCGATTAGAGTCATAGTAAGGTCACTTAGCATCATTTGACCATAACCAAACTTTTCCGGGCGGCCGGAACCACGTCCGCAAGAATCCCCTTTGGCGGCCGTGCTTTAACGGGTCTTACAGGAGCCTGGTTCCCTGGTGGACGGACACGTTGGCGATCTCCATCACCTCCATCATGGCGGTCCACGTCCCTTCACCCCCGGCACCGGCCCCCCGGGGACCAGTGCCGCGTCAAGGTCTGCCGGCAGCAGCCTCCGGCGACTTGTCGGTGGCGGTAACCAGGGCGTTCCACGGGATCCGGAGCCGGAGGACGTGGCCACCCGCCGGAACCGGCTTGGTTCTTGCAAACGCTCTGCGGGCTTACTCCGCGGCCGGGAGGTTTTCGGTTGACGGACCCTGGAGGACTTCCCCTCCGGCGGTGAAGCGGGAGCCATGCAGCGGACAATCCTTCGACTACCCGGTACCGATGGAGCATGTCACGGCGCTGGCGGGATTTGACTGCAGCGTGTCGTAGAGCTGACTGCGGGGCGAAGACTCCGCCCGCCATGATGAGGAAGCCAACAGGCTGGGGCTGAACCTGATGACCAAATCGTCACCGGACAAAATACGTCGAACAAAGGTTGCCGATGACTTGAGGGTACGGGCCGACGAGGCAGCCAGAGCAGCTCACAATGCCGGGCCGGCGGATGCCATCCCAGCAGACGCGCCGCTACGCGGGCATTACCAAATGATTCTTCGATAGCAGCTACGCGGGCATCTTTGATGACCCCATTAGAGAGACAACGCGCTCCCCTTTCATAACGTTCCCGGGACCGGTATTATGCTCCATATCATGGCCTTTTTGGCCGTGGCGACGAGGGCCGTCGCAGCGCTGGGGTGCGCTAAAGGAATTAATCCTGCCCCCGCCATCTCATTTGAATGGCAGGAGAACGTCCAATGTTTGAACAACGCTTTATTGTTGACGCCATTTCCCGGAGTTCTGAAAACGCGGTGGACCGTCGCCGCTTTTTCCGTGCGGCCGGGCTCAGCGGAATCACGGCCGGTGCCGCGATTGTCGCCGCCGGCGTGGCCACGGCATCGTCCGCTGCGGCGGATGGAGGGGCGCCGAGTGATTCGGCGATCCTGAACTTTGCCCTGAACCTTGAATACCTCGAGGCGGAGTTCTATCTTCGGGCCGTCACCGGCGTGGGATTGGCGGATAAGTTGACCACCGGAACAGGCACGCGGGGCCCCGTCGTCGGCGGCAGGGCAGTGTCCTTTCAGACGCCCCTGATCAAAAAGTACGCCGAAGAGATCGCCGCTGATGAAAAATCCCATGTGGCATTCCTGCGCAGTGCCCTGGGAAGCGCTGCAGTGTCCCGGCCGCGGATCAATCTTAACGACAGCTTCACCGCAGCGGCCCGCGCCGCCGGACTGGTCGGGGCACACGAGAAATTCGATGTCTACGCCAACGAGGTCAACTTCCTTTTCGGCGCCTATATCTTCGAAGACGTCGGCGTCACAGCGTACAAAGGCGCGGCACCGCTGATCAGCAATAAGACCTATCTTGAAGCCGCTGCAGGGCTCCTGGCCGTGGAGGCATACCACGCCGGCATCATCCGCACGACCCTCTACGCCCTGGGAGTCCAGACGCCTTCCATCTACACCACAGCGCAGAAGATTTCGGACGCCCGTGACAGCCTCGACGGCAAGACCGACCTGGATCAGGGCATAGGCACCGCCGCTGTGGCCAACCTCGTTCCCACCGACGCCAACGGACTGGCCTTCAGCCGCACCGCTGCCCAGGTGCTGAACATCGCGTACCTGACTCCCAAGCAGGTCACCTCTGGAGGGTTCTTCCCGGCAGGCGTTAACGGCACCATCAACACCAGCGGCGGCGGCGGCGACGACGACGAGGACTGACGCGGCCGTGAGGCGACGCGTCCGCAGGACCGCTGCCACCTGACTGCCGGGACCCGGCCGATCCGGGACACCCGGCAGCACGTCCTCAGCGCCCCGTCACTGACTCACCTGCAAGCTGTCGGTGACGGGGTCCCGCTGTGTTGAGGCTATTTGGCCAGGAACTGGATGAGGGCTTCGTTCCATTCGTCGGGGTGGCTTACGTTGCATCCGTGCGGGGCTCCGGTGATGACGCGCAGTTCGCTGCCGGGCAGGGTCGCGTGGGTGCGCTGACCGGATCCTTCGAAGGGTACGGTCGCGTCGCCCTCTCCGTGGAGCACGAGTACGGGCACGGTTACTTTGGGCAGGTCGTCACGGAAGTCGGTGCCGCCGAAGGCGGCCATGCACGCGAGGGCTGCTTTTTTGTCCGCCTGCTTGCACAACGCGACGGCGTCCTGGCGCTGTTGTTCGCTGACTTTGAGTTCTCCGTTGACGGAGAAGAACTCGCGGGTGAATCCGTCGTAGAACTCGTCCTCGTCCTTGGTGAGGTCAGCGGCCATCTTTGCGGCCGCCTCCTTGGTCAGGGGCCCTTCGGGGTTGTCGTCGGTCTGCATCATGTAGGGCGGGACCGCGGAGGCGAACACCACGCTGCGGAGCCGTTCCGTGCCGTAGCGGCTGAAGTAGCGGGCGACTTCTCCGCCGCCCATGGAAAACCCGACCAAGGTGACATCGTTCAGGTCAAGCTGCTCCAGCAGGACGTGCAGGTCCTCGGTCGGGGTGTCGTACTTGTAGCCGGACACTGGTTTGTCACTGCGCCCGAAGCCGCGCCGGTCATAGGTGATGACCCGGTATCCGGCTCCCTGCAGGGCCGGTATCTGGGCCTGGAACGCTTCCCCGGACAGCGGCCACCCGTGAATCATGACCACCGGCCGACCCTGGCCGCCGGTGTCATCCACGTGCAGGTTGGTGTCCTTGAACAATCCGTGATGTGCAGTGATTTCGGTCATGACTCACCCTTCGATGTTTTGGGCCGTGCCGGTTGGAGCCAGCCTACACAGACCATCAGCATGCTGTCTTTCTTAATCGGAGAACTTCCTGCCGGCATCATGACCGCCACTGCAGGTGAGCTCAGCTCACGAATCCTTGGAAACATACAGCCGGGATGCCAGCCGGGCAGTCCGTGAGGGCGGGGGTGACGAATAAGAGTGTGTGGGGTGGTTTCCTGATGGGCGCGCCGTCCGGCGTGTGGAGGACACATCCCTGCGAAGGGATTGTCATGAGAACGATCAACCGTATTCTGGCCCTAGCTGGAACCGTGTCGTTGGCGGCCATCACCGGCTGCGCAGCTCAGGAAGGGGGCTCTTCCGCCCCGCCGCCCGCGACCAGCTCCGCTGCCCCATCATCTAATGCTTCGGCGCAGGCCGGCGAGGCAGTCATCACGATCAAGGACTTCGCCTATGAGGTTCCGGCATCGGTGAAGCCAGGGGCGACAGTGACGGTAACGAACGCGGACAGCGCTCCCCATACCCTGACGGCCAAGGACAAGGGCGGGTTCGACATCGAGGTCCCGGGCGGCGCAACGGTGATCTTCCAGGCCCCTGATTCCCCGGGTGAGTACGGAATTATTTGCAGCTTCCATCCGCAGATGACCGGAACGCTGGTCGTGAAATGAACCGAGAAATGAGTCGGCCGGAACTAAAATCGCATTCACGGTCTCTGTGGGTGCTGCGTGTCGGTGTCGCGGCGGCCCTGGTGGTCAGTGCCGTGATCCATGTCCAGCTCGCCCCGGGCTATCAGCAGGCCGCGCCGGGCGGCATCGGACAGGGCACGCTGTTTTTGGTCCAGGCCGGAGCCGCTGTCCTGGCCGCGGTGTTTGTGCTGGTCACGGGCTCACGCGCCGCTTTCGCGGCCGCCGCAGCAGTGGGCCTGTCGTCCCTGGCCGCGGTCATCCTGTACCGGTATGTCCAGGTCCCGGCTATTGGGCCAATGCCGTCGATGTATGAGCCCGTCTGGTACGCGGCCAAGGTTTTATCGGCGGTCGCCGAAGCGGTTGCCGGGGCCCTGGCGGTGGCCGGGTACGCCCTGCTGCACAAGAACCAGTCGGGATCAGGGA
>NZ_JBTNDX010000059.1:0-5281 GCF_054510755.1 Pseudarthrobacter sp. MDT3-1
GAGAAGGGGGATTAACAGCCGTTGTTATGTCGCACCCATAACAAAAACACCGGAATCCTGCGGAAGTCAGTCGAACACCATCACCCCATGTCCAGAGTCCTGGAGCTGCCTTGGCGCGCAAAAGGCTGCCCCCCGTGACACGAGGGTCACAGAAGGCAGCCTCTGCACACCGGCTCAGCAAGCCGGCGCCGCAAAGCCGTAGCCTCTTGATCTAAACCACGGCGGCGGTGATCAGTCCATTCCGCGAAGGTCCAGGACCAACTCGGTGTCGCCGTCGTCCGTCAGGAGAACCGGGATGCCCCAGTCCTGCTGGTACAGGTGGCAGGCGGCGTGGTCCGGGATTTCGCCGTCCGCGTCCTCCGGGCCGTCGCAGGCCGCGGCGCGGGCGGTGATGTGCAGGACGCCCTCCGGAATGTCGGAAGCCAGTTCCAGCGTGCGGAGCAGCCCCACCGAGGTTCCGCCGCCGGCCACAAGCAGCTCCGGCGGCGTGGAGGAGATCTTCAGCTGCGTGGGGTCTCCCCAGCGGTCGTCGAGCTTCTGCCCGGTGGGCGCGGTGAAACGCACGGTGAGCTCGAGCAGCCCGGGGGCTACCGGGCTCTTGGGCCGGTGGGTCTGCGAGGCGCCCTCGTCCACCTGCTGGGCTTCCTTGGGGATGGGCACGTAGACCAGCTGGTGCTGGTTGGCCTCCACCACTACCAGCAGCGGCTCGGAGCCTGCGGCGTGCGTGTGGTCCACAATCACGTCGGAGGGTTCCGAGAGTCCGCGGGCCAGCGTGGACACGGTCCCGGCGGCGGGGTCGTAGCGCCGCACGGCACCGTTGTAGGTGTCCGCGATGGCAACGGATCCGTCAGGCAGGACGGTGACGCCGAGGGGGTGCTGGAGGCGTGCCTCGGACGCGGGGCCGTCGCGGAAGCCAAAGTCGAACAGGCCCTTGCCCACGGCGGTCTCCACGGTGACCGTGCCGCCGTCGTCAATGACCAGCTTGCGGAGGGCGGAGGTTTCGGAGTCCGCCACCCAGATGTTGCCGTCGGCGTCCTCGGCCAGGCCGGAGGGCTGCGCGAACCAGGCTTCGTGGGCGGGCCCGTCCAGCAGGCCCTCCAGTCCGTTGCCGGCGATAATTGCCACGGCGCCGGTGAGGGGCTCGAAGCTGAAGATCTGGTGCGTGCCGGCCATGGCGATCACCACGGCGTTGAGCTTGGTGGACCAGACGACGTCCCACGGCGAGCTGAGGGACACCTCCAGCGGGTGCTCGCTAAGCTGGCCCGTGAAACCGGCAGCGTCCTCGTCCACCCGGGCGGGGCCGGTTTCCAGCAGGCGCTGCACACCGTTGCCAACAATCGTTGTGGCCTTGCCGTCCGTGAGCGAGAGTCCCCGGAGGCGGTGGTTGACCGAGTCGGCAATCACGACGTCGTAGCCCGCCTTCGCTGCCACCTCTTCCGGAAGCAGCACGAGGCCCTGCGGCTCGTTGAACCGTGCGGTCGGCTCGACGGAGTCGACGGCGGCGGCCGGGCCGTCAGCGTGGCCCCTGGTACCGGAGCCGAACGTCGCCAGGACGGTCTCGAAGTCGGTGCCAAGCTCCACGAGGCGGTGGTGCCCGGTGTCGGTTACCAGCCAGGAACCGTCGGTGGCGGTATCAGCGGCGGCGGGAGTCCCGCCGTCGGACGTTCCCTGGACGCCTGAACCCTGCGCGCCTGAACCGGGTCCGGCGGAACCGCGCCCGGCGGGCAGGAACAGAGCCTTCCCGGGGAAGCGCAGCGTGCCAGAGGTCGCTTCCGGCGCCACGTACGGGCCGGAACCGCGGTGCAGCGTGCCTTTGGCCTCGTGCTCGGCGATCAGCTCGGGGATGAGCACGGCCAGGCCGTCAGCGTGGCCCTCACCGGACAGGTGCGCCACGATGTAGCCCTCGGGGTCGATGACCACCAGAGTGGGCCAGGCGCGCGCCGTGTACGCCTTCCAGGTCTCCAGCTCGGGATCGTCCAGGACGGGGTGGTGGATCTCGTAGCGTTCCACGGCGGCGGCCAGGGCCACGGGATCTGCTTCGTGCTCAAACTTGGGCGAGTGGACGCCCACGGTGACCAGGACGTCGGAGTACTGTTCCTCGAGCGGGCGCAGCTCATCCAGGACGTGCAGGCAGTTGATGCAGCAGAAAGTCCAGAAGTCGAGCAGCACGATCTTGCCGCGCAGGGCTTCGAGGTCCAGCGATTTGCCGCCGGTGTTGAGCCAGTTGCGGCCCACCAGTTCGGAGGCGCGGACCCGGAGTTGGGTGCGTACGGTTTCGCTCATCAGCGTCCTTCCAGCTTTGAGTTGCGTTCAGCCAGTCTGGCATCGCGTTCGGCCAATTTGGCAAACATATCGTTGTAAGCAGTGAGATCGGCGTCGTTATTCCTGTCCGCCGCGCGGTCCACGCGCTTGGTCTCCCGTTGATCGGAGCGGGACCACATGATGGCCACGCCAAGTGCCACCAGGAGAGTGGGCACTTCGCCGATGCCCCAGGCCACGGCCCCGCCCATCTGCTGGTCCAGGAGGGCCGACGGGCCCCAGGCGCGGCCAAGGTTGCCGAAGTAGTCGGCCGCCAGCAGGCTGGTGCCGCCCATGATGGCGACGCCGAAGAACGCGTGGAAGCCCATGGTCGCCAGCAGCAGGAGCAGGCGCATGGGATACGGTGCGCGGCGGGGCAACGGGTCCGTGCCGATCATGCTCAGGATGAAGATGTAACCCGTGAGCGAGAAGTGCAGGATCATGAGCTCGTGGCCCACGTGGTCCCGCATGGCGAAGCCGAACGCGTCCGAGTAGTAGAACAGCACGATGGACCCCGCGAAATTGGCCGCCGCGAAGATGGGGTGCGTGACCAGTTGGGAGAACTTGGAGTGGATAGACACGAGCAGCCACTCGCGCGCCCCGCGGGTGCCGTCGCCGCGGGCAGGCAACGCCCGCAGGGCCAGCGTCACCGGGGCGCCGAGCACCAGGAAGATGGGGGCCACCATGGTCAGCGCCATGTGGTCCACCATGTGCGCGGAGAAGAGGATCCTGCCATAGACCGACGGCGGCCCTGACGTGATGAAGGTCAGCACCAGGAGGCCGATCACCCAGTTCACGGCGCGGAACCACTGCCACTTGTCGCCGCGTCGGATCACCTTGGCGACGCCCAGGAAGTACGCCACCAGCCCGAAGAGCACCACGGCCACCCAGAGCCAGTCAAAGCGCCATTCCGTCAGCCAGCGTTCCGGCGTCAGTTCAGGCGGCAGCTCGTAGCCGGTGAGGATGAACGCCGGCGACGCGTCCGGCGCAAACGTGGTGGGCTGCGGCGGGGCCGACCGACTTAGGGCCACGGCGACGCCGGAGGTGGCTCCCATAACCATGAGTTCCGCGAGCACGAGCTGCCACAAGACGCGGCGTGAGGACATGGCCGAGCCTTTGCGGCCCAGCTGGGGGATGACCCATTGCCTGTGCATCAAACCGATGCCGCCAAGGACAAGGGTTGCCGCCGTCTTCGCGAGGATCAGTTGGCCGTAGGGGGAACCAAATAGGTCACCCCAGTTGGTGATGCGGATGCTTGCATTGATGACGCCGGAGGCAAAGACGAGCACAAACGCAAAGCCGGCCAGTGAAGAGAACCGCCGCAGCGTTGGCTCGGTGATGTCGGCGGCGGCACCGGGCTTCGAGCCGGTCAGGATTCCGGACAGCAGCGCCAGGACGATGATGCCGCCAACCCACGCGCTGACGCCCACAAGGTGCAGGCCCAGGGAGTTGATGGCGCCTTCGTGGTCCGACGAGCTTGAGGAGTGGCCGATCAGGGCGGCGGGAACCAGCCCGGCCACCGCCAGGATCAGCGTGAGGGCAAGGCCGTCCAGGGATCTGACGCCGAACAGCGCGGTGGTCACCACGGCCGCGATGATGGTCACGCTCAGCCATGCCCGGCCGGTCTCGATGTCCGTCATGAAGTACACCAGCGCGCGGGTGAACTCGGCGTCCCCGCCGACGGCCTGGCCCGCAACGTCTGAGTAAGTAAGGACCAGTACGGCCACCGCCGACAGCGTCCAGGCAGCACCCGCAGCGGCAGCAATGGCCAGGGCCCGGGCGAACGCCGGATGTTCCGGAGCGTCGCCTTTGTGGGTCCGGGACCGGGGACCCGCAGTTCTAGGGAGGATGCCGACGGCGAAGATCAGACCGCCGATCACCGTCGCCAGTGCCACGTTGTGGATGGCCTTGCTGACGGGAAGCCCCCAGCGGACCAGTGCCCCCGGGTCAGAGACCTCACGGGCCGCGGCGGCGCCGGAGAAAAGGAGTGCCGCCGTCAGTCCCAGGAAGAGGGCTGCAAGGCCCGCGAGCTGCCACGGCCGGGAAATCCCCACGACGCCGCCAGCCCTGGCCGGGGCGCCCCTGTCGGGGCCTGGCTGGGGTGCTGCGGGACGGGATTTTGCTGCAGAAGGCACCTATCCATTGTCCGCTACGGGTGCCCGCGCGGCGAATCGGATTAAAGCAGAATCGGCTTAAAGCAAAGGAGCGGCAACCCTGAGGTTGCCGCTCCTTTGCTGCTGTTGCTGAAGAAGACTACTTCTTCTTGGCGACTGCAGCCTTCAGCTTGGAGCCGGCGGTCAGCTTGACGCTGTGGCCTGCCGCGATCTGGATGGTCTCGCCCGTCTGCGGGTTGCGGCCGGTGCGTGCTGCACGGTCGGTGCGCTCAACTGCGAGCCAGCCCGGGATGGTGATCTTCTCGCCGGCGGCGACGGAAGTCTCGAATACCTCGAACAGTGCATCGAGGACGGAGTTGACGGCTGCCTGGCTGGTGCCGGCCTTGCCTGCTACCTCTGAAACAAGTTCACTACGGTTCTTAGCCATTGATGTCCTCCTGGACGGTCACGATTTCTGGAGCCTGAACGCGGCATGCGTGCAAGCCACTGTTCGAAAACTTACCAGCTTGGGCCCGCGAGGTCCGCAAATTCCGCGTGTTTCCGCCATTTTTTGACTAAAATCACCGGTTTTCGGGGAATTGCAGGGGAATTGCGCCCTCAGCGGACGCTCTCGCAGTTCCTGGAGTGTTCCGCCGGATGCTCTCTCAGTTCGTGCGACGTTCAGCCGGACGCTCTGTCACTTCGGGTGCCGGGTTGTGTGGTGCACGACGGCGGCGGGTGTGGTGGGTGCCGCGTTTTCGGTGGGGTGCCGGGCTAGTCCTGCGTTTGGGGGGTGTTTGTGGTGTGGTGGTTAACGTGGGAGAGCCCCCCAACCTGGTGGTTGGGGGGCTCTCGACCTGTAATGATGTTCCGGCGGTGACCTACTCTCC
>NZ_JBTNDX010000006.1:0-197384 GCF_054510755.1 Pseudarthrobacter sp. MDT3-1
AAACTGGACTAGACATAATGATTAGATTCCTGGTTCTCGCCCCACGCGATCAAGCGGACTTGCTATGACCCAGTGGCACCGTTCCAGCCTGACACGTAGGGCTGGCGCGGGAATGACTGCGACGGGACTCCGGCAGAGGACTACTGCCTGAAAGCTTACCGACCCGAAACCCTCCCCTCGCCCGTCTGCGGAACGGTCCGAACCGAGAACCACAATCTCGGCGCCAACGGACAACAGGCTCAGCATCGGTGCCGGCTCGCCCGGCTGCCAGCTGGTGAGGATTTGCAGCGTCGGATGCCGCGCGGCCAGCCGGTCACGCGCAAGGCCCAGCAGCACCTGCGCCTCGGCCACGGCCTCCACGTACTGCGCCGGCACCCTGTAGTACGAGGATTCGGGCNCTCCTGCTCCCTTCATCACACCACTCACCCAGTGTCTCGCTGAAGCACTGAACGGCCAGTGCCTTAAGCCCCCACCGCCTCCGGGGCTTTCGTCCCTATTGCCCGAACCGACTAACAATGTCTACTGGATGGACAAGCAGATCGCGGCGTTTCCAGCAAGGGAAGATCATGACCAACATCAGCATTCTCGGCAGCGGACACATGGCCCGCGCACTCGCCACGGCGATGCTGCGAGGGAACAACCCGGTACAGATTCTTGGCCGTGACGGCTCCAAAACACGGGATCTGGTCGAAAGCCTCGGACCCGGTGCCACAGGAGGCGTGACGGGGGCCGCCATCACAGGAGCAATAATCTTCCTGGCCATCCCGCACAAGGAAGTCCATAACGCCCTCCTGGAAATCGGCGACGCTCTTGACGGCCGGGTCGTCGTAGACATCAGCAACACCGTGGACGTCACGAATTTCGATCGGCTGACCACGGAGCCCGGCACCTCCGCAGCCGAAAATACAGCCCGGCTGTTAGATGGACGCGCGGATGTGGTGAAAGCATTCAACACCACGTTTCCCACCACCCTGGAGGCTGGAAAGGTCGGCGGGCAACATCTGGACGTTTTTATCGCCGGCGACTCGGAGCAAGCCAAAGAGAAAGTCAGCGCCGTGGCAGCGGCCGCAGGACTCAGGCCCATCGACGTGGGGCCGCTTCGGCGTTCGCGCGAACTTGAAGCCTTCATGCTGGTTGTTATGGGCCTGCAGGTCAGCCCTGAGCACCAGCACTTCAACTGGGACACCGCGCTCAGGATTTTTCCATAGAAAAGGGTTGCCTGATGATCCCGCCTTCAGGCATTCAGCGCGGGTGATCGCCGCGTAGACCTCGTCCAGCGGCCGGTTCTGCCACGCGGCCATCTCCTCGACCACCCGGTCGGTGATCCGGGAGACCGTCTCCTTCGACACAGACGTACCGTAGATCTCGGCGAAATGGGCGCTGATTTCTCCCGTGGTCAAGCCCTTGGCGTAGAGCGAGAGGACCATCTCATCGACCCCCGTCAGGCGGCGCTGGCGCTTCTTGACGATGACCGGCTCGAACGTGCCTTCCCGGTCCCGCGGCACGTCCACCTGCACGGGGCCGGCGGTCTCCGTCAACACCGTTTTCGGGCGCACCCCGTTGCGGGAGTTGCCAGTCTGTTTACCGGCCGTATCGTGCTTTTTATATCCGAGGTGCTCGGTCATTTCCTCATCGAGCGCAGTCTCGATCACGGTCTTGGTCAGCTGCTTGAGCAGACCATCGGGACCGGTCAGGGACAGGCCCTGTTCCTTCGCCATTCTGACCAGCTCGCGGGCAGCGTCAGCCTCGGATATTTCTGTCTTCTTCTCAGCGGTTTTCGTACTCGGCACAGCCTCAAGTGTTGCGGCCATATCGGGCTCCTCCCCGCCAGGCTTAACGCCCGGCGTGTCGAGCCGGATACACCGTTATTTCCACAGTCCCTTCCCCGGTTCCGCGGGCAGGGGTAGGGCCATTGGTCATACCCCGCCGCGCCGGCCGGGTCATTGGACCCTTGTGGCGATACCGTCCTTCCTCAAGAATGAGTCAGTCGCAGACGTGACACCTCGGTACCGGTTGGAACGGGTACACAGAAAGGAACATGATGAACGCTTCGACAGCATCGGAGCAATGGACTGAATCATCCGACGACGGTATCCGGGTGTTCATCCTTGACGACCACGAGCTGGTACGGCGGGGCCTTCAGGACCTCCTGGAAAGCGAAGGTTTCGTCGTCGTCGGCATGTCCGGGTCTGCCGCCGAAGCGGCACGTCGGATTCCGGCGCTGCGCCCGGACGTGGCAGTACTTGATGCCCGGTTGCCGGACGGGACGGGGATCGAAGTGTGCCGCGATGTGCATTCGGTGGATGAAACGATTAATTGCCTGATCCTCACAAGCTACGACGACGAGCAGGCGCTGCGGGGCGCGGTCCTGGCCGGGGCCTCCGGGTACGTTCTCAAGGAAATAGGCGGTTCCGCCCTGATCGGTGCCCTGCGCCGCGCCGCCAAGGGGGAATCCCTGTTTGATGCCGACCTGAAGGCCCGGATTGTTCAGGGACTGGCAGAACCGGAGCGCGTGGACCCAAAAATCGCGTCCTTGACCCGGCAGGAGCGCAGGGTGCTGGAGCTCATTGGGGAGGGTCTGACAAACCGCCAGATCGGCGAACGTATGCTTCTGGCGGAAAAGACAGTCAAAAACTACGTCTCATCCCTGCTTGCGAAGTTGGGTTTTGAACGGCGGACGCAGGCCGCGGTCCATGTGGCGCAGCACCATGAACACTGACCTCAGAAAACTGGAGCCGTCCATGTCAGTGCTGTTCCCGTTTCCGGGGAGCTGGCGACCTCGAAAGTGCCGCCCAGTGAGGCGGCCCGGTGCTGCATGTTCGTCAGGCCGGTGCCAGGCGAAGGCACGCTGAATCCTGTGCCGTTGTCCTGGATCAGGATGCCGACAAGACTGTTGTCCACGGAAACCGACACGCGGATCGAATCCGCTCCGGAGTGCCGGACGGCGTTGCTCAGCCCCTCCGTGATCATTGCCAGGATATTCAGGGCGGTTTCTTCATCCCGGATCGCGTCGATGGGCCCCGTAAGAGTCAGCAGGGGGACAAACGGCAGGGACTGCGCGCCGCTACGAACCGTCTGGAGGACACGGCTGCTGAGGAGTTCCTTCGCCGTGGCGGAGTCACCCAGCGAATAGATGGTGTTGCGTAGCTCCCGGATTGTCTCGTCCAGTTCGGCGGTCACAGTCTGGATGGTCCTGGCTGCGGAGTCATCGGACATATAACGTCGGAGGCTTTGGATGCTGAGCCCTGCTGCGAACAGGCGCTGGATGACGAGGTCATGCAGGTCGCGGGCGATCCGGTCCCGGTCGGTAAACACGGCAAGTTTCTCCCGCAGCCGATGCGCACGCGCCAGCTCGAGCGCCAGTGCGACGTGCGATCCGAACACGGGACCCATCTCCAGGTCCGTCGTACTGAACGTCCCGGATTGACGCTCCCGCAGGAGGAGCAGTAGGCCGTGGTGGGTGCCGTGGGCGCTGAGGTCGATAACCAGGAGCCGGCTCGTGGCCAGGTCACTTCCGGTGCCGAGGGCAGACGATGCGTCTTCAATCACAGCGGCGTGGCCCGTGGCGAGAACGGTGTCCATTTCGCCCGAGTCAAACGACAAAAGCCGTCCGACCCACTCCGGAGCATGGTTCCCCGCACCTCCGGCGATCCGGTACAAGTCGGGAGTGTCCTCCTGGACCAGGATGAGGGCAAGGGTGGAACCGGACTCCTGGAGTGCTCTGGCGGCGATCATGTCCAGTCCCCCATTCTGGCCCTCCGGCGTCTCCTCGTCGCCCATCATTTTGTTGGTCACATCCATGGAGGCCTGAAGCCATGCGGTTCTGCGCCGGGCATCGTCATAGAGCCTGGCGTTTTCGATGGCGACGCCGGCGGCTGCAGCAAGTGCCTCGGCCAGGTCTTCGTCTTCGTCTGTGAAGTCGCCGCCGCCTCTCTTATGGGTCATGTAGAGATTGCCGAACACAACGTCCCTCACTCGGATCGGCACGCCCAGGAAAGATTTCATCTGCGGATGATTCTTGGGAAACCCGTAGGCATCCGGATGCTGGCTAAGATCATGCAGCCGCAGCGGCTTCGGATCGCGGATCAGGAGGCCAAGAACGCCATGTCCTGTGGGGAGGGGGCCAATCTGACGGGCGAGTCCCTCATCTATCCCCACAGTGATGAAATGGCTCAGGGCACGGTCGCCTCCAATCACTCCCAAGGCCCCATAATCAGCCCCGAGAAGGTGGCACGCTGAACTGACCACTCTGTGCAGCACCGCCTCCAGGCTAAGATCCTCGGCCAAGGCAACGACGGCACTTAGAAGTCCTTGCATCCGTTGCTGGTCGCTTACCATTTCCCCGGCACGGTCAACAAAGTCGGTACGAAGTTCGTCGATTCGAGGCCCGGCAACGGGTTGCCGGGCGCCCGTACTGGTGGGGTGTATGGGCTCGTTCAATGTAACCCGCCTTTCGATGGACATCCACGCGGGCCGGCCTGCCGGCTGCAGCCGGTGCACACAGACTACCCCTGCAGGGGAGGTTCATCCAGCACCGCAGGTTCGGTGAGGGGTCTTTGTGCCCTACAGCCGGTCGCACCTGCTCCGTATGATCGTGGCCATGACCCCAGATGCATCGATACCGGAGACCGCCGTGCTGCCAACTGAAGAGTGCTGGCGTTTGCTGCGGGGCGACTCCGTGGGCCGCCTTGCCGTGTGGGTGAACGACCACCCCGAGATCTTTCCCATCAATTACAAGGTTGACCGTGAATCACTTGTCTTCCGAACAGGTGCCGGCACCAAGCTTGCGTCCGCATTGGGCAAGCTGGTGGCGCTTGAAGCCGATGGTGCTGACACGGATGGGGGCGTTGCCTGGAGTGTCGTCGTGAAAGGGCCGGCCACAGCCCTCACCCGTACCCCTGAACTCCTTGACTCCGTAGGACAGTTACTGTTCCCCTGGGAGACAGGCCCCAAGGACCATTTCCTCCGTATTGTCCCGGAGAGTGTCAGTGGACGGCGTTTCAAGATCGCCGCCCCGTTGACCTGGGGCGGTCCCTTGGATGAGGCCACCCGCGCCGGACTTGAATGACCAGTCATGAGGGCATGGTGGGTTGAAAAACCCGGCCCCATCGTGTCAGGTCCGTTGCGCCTGGGCGAGCGCCCTGATCCATCGCCGGGGCCGGGCGAGGTCCTGCTCTCGGTTCGTGCATGTGGTGTATGCCGCACAGATCTTCACCTTGCTGAAGGAGACCTGCGGCCCCGTGCTGCTCGACGGATCCCTGGCCATGAAGTGGTCGCCGAGGTGGTGGGGCTCGGAGCTGGCAGCTCCCGGTTCCGTCTTGGCGAGCGCGTGGGGGCAGCCTGGCTGGCCCGTACGTGCGGCTCTTGCCGCTTCTGTGCCCGCGGGTCAGAGAACCTCTGTCTCGCCCCGTCATTCAACGGCTGGGATGCGGACGGCGGCTACGCGGAGCTGATGACCGTCCACGAGGATTACGCGTACCGGATACCCGAAGCATTTACCGATGAGCACGCGGCGCCCTTGCTGTGTGCCGGGATCATCGGTTATCGGGCGCTTCGTTCCTCCGGCCTTCCGCCGGGAGGCAAACTCGGCATCTATGGCTTTGGCGGATCGGCCCACCTGACGGCGCAGATGGCTATCTACGAGGGTGCAAGCGTCTATGTCATGACACGGTCGGCGGCGGCGCAGAGGCTGGCCCTTGAACTGGGGGCAAAGTTCGCCGGGCCCGCTGAAGCAGTCCCGCCTGAGCTGCTGGACGCGGCCATCCTCTTCGCTCCTGCGGGCCGGCTGGTACCAATCGCGCTTCGAGCTCTGGACCGCGGAGGAACCCTCGCCGTCGCAGGCATCCACTTGAGCGACATCCCGGTCCTGGACTATCAAAAGGACCTTTTTCAGGAGCGCCGCCTGCGCAGCGTCACGGCCAATACCAGAGCCGACGGGCGGGAACTCCTCGCGCTGGCAGAGCAAATACCGCTCCGCCCCACCACTACCCCCTATCCGTGGACAAAGGCAGACCAGGCATTGCTGGACCTGTCCCTGGACCGGTTCACGGGGGCCGCAGTGTTGCTTCGACCAGCCTGAGGCGCCGCCGGAAACCGTGTGCCTTCAGTGACCTTCGGCCCTAGGCCACCGCCGGATCCTGGGGGAAGGTACTGCCATGAGTGATAACGATCGCATCCTTGTCGGAATCGACGGTTCCGAATACTCCCCCGCGGCGCTGCGCCTCGCCGGGCGCCTGGCGTCCGCACTGGCCGCACCGTTGCACGTCGTCACATGCCTGGGCTTCTCCGACTTCTACCTGCCCGCGCACCTGCCTCCGGGTTACATCGATACAACGGCCGAGCTTGAGGCCATCGCCAAACGCCTCATGGAACAGGCCATCGACAGGGCCTACGGCGCGGAGCGCCCAGAACATCTCACGACAGCTGTCAAAGTGGGATCGCCTGCGAAGGTCCTGGTTGACGAAAGCCGCAACGCCCAAATGCTCGTCGTTGGTCGACGCGGCCACGGCGGCCTCTTTGGCCAGCTCATGGGCTCCGTCAGCGCAGCGTGTGCAGCCCATGCGCACTGCCCTGTGCTGGTGGTCAGCCAGGAGGCCGAGGAACACGATGCCACCGGCGGCTGAACTGCCGCCAATCGTGGTGGGCGTAGACGGAAGCGCTCCTTCCACACTCGCTCTGCGCTGGGCGGGCGCATTGGCGCCGCTGCTCAACGCCCGTATCCGGGCCATGTCCTCCTAGCAGTTCCAGATCGCCTTCGGCACTTTCACCCCGGTTGTCTGGAACCCCGATGAAGAAGCCCGGAAAATCTGTGCCGAGGCAGTGGCCAAGGCCTTCTACGGTGTTCCTCCTGCGAGGCTCGAAATGGTGGTGTCCCAAGGGCCGGCGGCCAAGGTCCTAGTCGAAGAAAGCAGGTCTGCGCACATGGTTGTAGGGGGCAGCCGCGGCCACGACGGATTTGAAGGGCAGCTGCTGGGTGCGGTGAGCGCAACGGTGGCTGAACACGCAAAATGCCCAGTCCTCGTCGCGCATGGCTCAGACCTGCCGGCAGGGATTTCGATTGCTCCCGGGCAGGCCTCCGTGGAGGGCGGCGGCAAGGCCGGGTCCAGCCATGCCCTCCCCTGACCGCGTGGTAGTTGGCTACGACGGATCGGCTGAGGCAGCCCTGGCTGTGCGCTGGGCTGCACGGCACGCGAAGTTTTTGGACTGTGAGTTGCAGGTGGTTCATTGCTCACTGTGGCCGCTGCTGACCAGCGACCTTGGACCCGTCAAGGGCATAGAGGGAAGCGGGCTGCAACATCAGGCGCAGGCCATCCTTGATGAGGGGAAAGCTGAGGCGCTGTCAGTGGCGCCCCGGGTCAGGATCCGGAGCAGCCTCCTGTACGGACTTCCTGCAGGCCATCTCCGGCGGATCGCGGAAGATGCGCGGATGCTGGTTCTTGGCAGCCGCGGGATCGGTGGATTTATGGGACTTCTGGTGGGTTCAGTAAGTCTGGAACTCGCGGCGACGGCGTCCTGCCCCGTTGCGGTCATCCGGTTCGATAAGAACCCGGAGGGGCGCATCGTGGTGGGAATTGACTCTTCCGGGTCGGCGGGCGCCCTGAGTATTGCCTGTGCCATGGCCAGTGCTACGGGAGCGGACCTGATGATCATCCACGTCATCCGGTCCCATGACCGCACAGCCCACGAGGCCGGAGGGGGCCAAGGAGCGGCCCGTCGCCTCCTCCTGACGGCCGCTCACGACGCCAGCGGTCTGGCTTCGGACGTGACTATCAGCCAGCACGTTGCCCAGGATACTTCCGTCCCGCGGGCGCTCCTTAATGCTGCCCGTGGTGCCGCCCTCATCGTCGTCGGAAGCAAGGGCCGGGGGCTCCTCAGAGGAGCTATCGGGTCAAATGCCCACGCAGTCCTTCACCACGCCACGGCCCCTGTCCTGATCTCCCCGGCGGGACCGCGGGCAATGTGGCGACCTGAGCCGCCGCCGTCGGACTTCCGGGACTTTTGTCCCTTACCGGCGAGGCAATCGGGCGTCATCGTTGAGGTGGAGCAGCATTCCGCACGCCGTGGAACCCTATCAACAGCAACAGGCAGGAACGGTTATGAAAGCTATTGTTTACGGAGGCCCAGGGAAGAAGTCCTGGACGGAAGTCCCCGATCCGGCGATCCGGAATCCCACCGATGCCATTGTCAAGGTTGACACCACCACCATTTGCGGGACGGATTTGCACATCCTCAAAGGGGATGTGCCGGCCGTGACGGAAGGAAGAATCCTGGGCCACGAAGGAGTGGGAACCATTACTGAGGTCGGGTCGTCCGTGACTAGCCTGAAACCGGGCGACCGCGTGATCATCTCCTGTATCAAGTCCTGCGGCCACTGTGCCAACTGCAAGAGCGGCCTCTATTCGCACTGCATGGGCGACGAGGGTGCCTCGGGCATCGGCTGGGTCTTCGGCCACCTGATCGACGGCACGCAAGCCGAATACGTGCGGGTCCCATACGCCGAAAACTCCCTCCATCTGCTGCCCGACGGTGTAAGCGACGAGCAGGCCGTCATGCTGTCGGACATCCTCCCCACGGGCTTCGAAATCGGGGTCCAGTACGGCCGGGTCAAGCCCGGCGACACGGTAGCGGTGGTCGGGGTGGGTCCGGTCGGGCTGGCCGCAATCGCCACCGCCGGGCTCTACGGAGCGGCGACCATCATCGCCATCGACCTTGACGCGAACCGCTTGCAGAAGTCCCGCGAGTTTGGCGCCACCGAGGTCGTCCTGTCAGGCGACGCCGACTGGAAGGAACAGGTGCTGGGCCTGACCGACGGCCAGGGCGTGGATGTGGCCATCGAGGCAGTGGGCATTCCCGCGACCTTCAGCATGTGCACGGAGATCGTCCGGCCGGGCGGGAATGTCGCCAACGTGGGGGTGCACGGCAAATCAGTGGAACTCCATGTGGAGAACCTCTGGATCCAGAACATCAACATCAGCATGGGACTCGTGAACGCCAACACCACTCCGATGCTGCTGAAACTCGTGGCCCAGAAGAAGCTCCCGGCGGAAAAGTTTGCAACACACCGCTTCCGTTTTGACCAGTTCATGGACGCCTACGACACCTTCGCCCGGGCCGCGGAGACAAACGCCCTGAAAGTAGTGATCACCGCATGAAAGGCTACGTTGTTTACGACTCCGCATACGGGAACACCAAGGCGGTTGCAGAGCCATCGCACAAGGCCTCAAACCTATCCGCGCTGCAGCGGTTTCCGTGACGGACTTCAACCCCGGGAACCTGTCAGGCGGCGATCTCCTCATCGTCGGCTCCCCCATCAACGGCTGGCGGCCCACCCTCAAAATCACGGTACTGCTGGCGCAGTTGGGCAACGGCCGGCTCAGGGCATCAAGGCCGCAGCGTTCGACACCCGCGTCCGCTTCTTCATCCATGGCGACGCCGCCAAGAAGGTGACCAAACTGCTCACGGAAGGCGCGCCCACGCCATCGCCCGCCCCGCCCCGTTCTACGTCCGGGGCACCGAAGGGCCCCTGCGCGGTGGAGAACTTGAAAAGGCAGCGAGCTGGGCCCAGGACCTGGCCTCAGCACTCGAGAAGAAGGCCACACCATGAAAGCAGCCATCGTTTACGAATCCCTCTACGGCAACACACGCGCAATCGCTGATGCGATAGCGCAAGGGCTGGAGGGGGTGGCCGAACCACACGTGATGTCCGTGGAGGAGGCAGGCCAGACCCAGCCCACCGCCACGGATCTCCTGGTGGTGGGAGGGCCGACCCACATCCACGGCATGAGCAGGAAGCCGATGTGGGAACTGGCAGTCAAAGACGCCCTTGAACACCCGGAGAAGGGATTGGTCCCGGACGCCGCATCGGGAGGACCGGGCTTGCGGGCATGGTTCGACTTCCTGGACAAGGCAACCGGAAAAGCGGCCGCCTTCGACACCCGGCTGAAGGGGAACAAGCTAGTGACCGGTCACGCGTCCAAAGGCATCGCGAAACGACTCAAGCAACATGGCCTTGAGCTGATAGTCGAGCCTGCGAGCTTCCTCGTCGATGACGCCAACCAGCTTTTGCCAGGTGAACTCGACCGGGCGCGCGAATGGGGAAAGACGCTCGGCGCAGCCCTCTCGCCGGCACCCTGAGTGAGCCGCGTGGGCACGGCAGCGGCGCCATATCCGCCCGGGGCTGATGCTCCCGCAGGATCCGGTCTCTCCGCCGATGATGTGAAGGAACGAACGCTGGCAGGCCTGGCCAACGGAGTTCCCGACAATTCGAGCAGAAGCCTGTGGCAGATTGTCCGGGCGAATGTGCTGACCCTCTTTAACGGCATTGTTGGCGGCTGCTTCCTGCTCTTGCTCTTCCTGGGGCAGTGGAAGGACGCGCTCTTCGGCTTCGCCGCGCTCAGCAACGCCGTCATCGGCGTGGTCCAGGAGTACCGCGCCAAGAGGCTGCTGGACCGGCTGGCCGTCCTTGACGCCCCCCGGGCCAGGGTGCTCCGTGAAGGCCAGGTCCAGGACATCGCAGTTTCCGACGTCGTCCTGGACGACGTCGCGGTACTGCATGCCGGCGACCAGGTCGTGGCAGACGCCGTCATCATCAGCGGGGATGGCCTTGAAATTGACGAATCCTTCCTTACCGGCGAGTCTGAACCCGTAGGCAAGGGCAGGGGCTCCACCGCGTGGTCGGGTTCCACCATCACGGCGGGGCAAGGCGAGGCGCGGGTGGTCGGCGTAGGGGCCGGCTCGTACGCCAGCCGGCTCACCGCGGAGGCGAAACGTTTTTCCCTGGTTAATTCAGAGATCCACAACGGGATCGGCCGGGTCCTTCACTGGATCAGCTGGGCTCTCTTCCCTGTCGTCGTGATCGTCACCAACGGCCAGATGCAGGCTAAGGGTGGCTGGGATCTGGCTTTCACCACCGGGGCATGGGTGGAGGCGGTCGTCGGCGCAGTGGCGGGCGCCATCGCCATGATTCCCTTGGGCCTGGTGCTCATGACCAGTGTTGCGTTCGCGGTCGGTGGTGTCCGGCTGGCCCGCCAAAATGTGTTGGTGCAGGAACTGGCAGCTGTGGAGGGACTGGCCCGTGTGGACGTTCTGTGCATCGATAAGACCGGTACCCTGACGGAGGGCAGGGTGGTCTTCGACGGTGTGCACGCTGCGGGCATTCCATCTCCGCCGGGCTGGAGGGAGGCACTGGGATGGTTCGGCGCCGACCCCCACGCCAACGCCACCGCCCGCAGCCTGGCGGGCACCTTCGCCTTTGACGGCAACCGGGTCCCGGCCGCCGTCGTTCCTTTCTCTTCCGCCAGGAAGTGGAGCGCAGCGAGTTTCTCTTCGCCTCATGCTGCTGCGGGAACATGGGTGCTCGGTGCGCCCAAGATGGTCTTGCAGGGGAACAACGCATCCACCGGTGACGTCCTGGTCCAGTCCCTCCGCCTCGCGTGGGCGGGTTTACGCACCCTGGTACTGGCTTACTCGCAGGACGTTGCGCCCGAAAGGGATCCCGACGACGTGCAACTGCCACCAGGGCTTACAGCCGCCACACTGCTGACATTCCGGGAAAAAGTCCGCCCCGATGCAGCGCAGACCCTGTCCTATTTCCGCCAGCAGGGCGTTGCCGTGAAGATCCTCTCCGGCGATGACCACCGGACGGTCATGGCGGTGGCCCGTGAGGTGGGGCTCGACGCCGTCGTCGGCTACGATGCGCGGCACCTGCCCTCAGACCCTCACCTGATGGAGGAAACGCTGGACGGCTTGTCCGTGTTCGGTCGAGTGACGCCCGCCCAGAAGAAAGATATGGTCATGGCGCTGCAGAGAATGGGGCACACCGTCGCCATGACGGGTGACGGCGTCAACGACGCCCTGGCATTGAAGGAAGCGGACATCGGGATCGCCATGGACACTGCGGCACCCGCCACCAAAGCCGTGGCCCAATTAGTGCTTTTGGACGGGCGCTTTGACAGGCTTCCTGCAGTCGTGGCCGAAGGCCGCCAGGTCATCGCCAACATTGAGCGGGTCTCGGTGCTGTTCCTAAGCAAAACAACCTACGCGGTAGTCCTGTCGATAGTGTTCGGAGCGCTGTTGTGGAGCTTTCCGTTCCTGCCCCGGCAGCTCTCCGCCACTGACGGTCTCACCATCGGCATCCCCGCGTTCTTTCTGGCCCTGATGAGCAATCCACGCCGCTACAAACCTGGATTCTTGAAACGGTCACTGGCCATGGCCGTCCCGGCCGGAATCATCGTCGCGACGGCGGTACTGGCTGTGCAAGTGTATTCCGTGACGGCGGGCGGCTTCAGCGCCGGAGCCAGCCGCACCGCCTCCGTGGTAACCCTTTCCCTGGTTGCCCTGAGCGTGCTGGCGGCTGTCAGCCGCCCGGTCAGCGCCCTGCGCGTGGCCATCATTGCAGCCATGTGCCTGGGCCTGTTCCTGCTGATGACCGTCCCCATCCTGCAGGAATTCTTTATGCTCGAATGGCCACCTCCTGAACTCACAACTGCCTCGTTTGCCGCCGCCTCCGTCGCCATCCTTGCGGTCCTGGCACTAAGCCAGGTCCACGCACGGCGGTACCCTGTCGATAGGCCTGCGAAGGTGACACAGAACTCAGTGGCGCGGCCCTAGAGCCAGTCCGCCGAAAAATCCTGCGGCGGCCACCAGCGCGTGCGCGGCGAAACCGCAAACCTTCGCCCGGAGACCTCCGTAGGGACGATCTGCACCAGATGCTCTTTGAGTCCGGCCTGCCACGGTTCGCGGTCAGGACCGGCTTCCTGGAGGGCCGCCGGATCTCCGTCAAACGGCCCAGGCATTCCCTTGACCACAACGCTCCACACTTCGGTGGCGTATGCATTCAGCCCGTCTGTCTCAAAAGCCACGGCGGCGCCGCTGAGGAGGGCACGAAGTTTCGTGCCGGGCGCCGTGCGGAAGACCACCGTTTCGCCGACAGTCATGAAGTTCAAGGGAAAGATCTCGGGGACCGCACCGTTGATCACGGCCAGCCGCCCGATATAGGAAGACTGGAGATACTTCCAGCAGTCAGCCGGGGCGAGGACTTCCGTGTGAGACTCTGAGGGGGAGCTGCTCATGCAACTGATCCTAGCCCTCCAATGCCGGCTCGCATTGAACCGCACCATCAGCGCAACCTTCCCGGCACTCAGGACCAAAGCCTCTGGGTCCTCCCGGCCCTTTGCCCGACCCTTAAGGAGTCGGGCACGTCATGCCCCGACGGTCATCCAAGCAAGGAGGCAGCCATGGCTGATTTGATGAAATGGTTTGACACCCGGCGCTCCCCCGTCGAGATGATTGAAAGAATTTTCGAAGGTGATACAGCGGCGTCGGGGATCCGCGTCGAAGAATCGGTTGAAGGCAACACACTTGTGGTCCGGGCCGAACTGCCAGGGATCGATCCGGACAAGGACGTCAGCGTCACCATCGTTGACGGCGCCCTTGAGATCAAGGCCGAGCGCAGGGAGCAGTCCGAGCAGAAGGAAAAGGACAGTTACCGCTCGGAGTTCCGCTATGGTTCTTTCGTGCGGAGGCTCGCTTTGCCCGACGGCGTTCAACAGGAGGACATCACTGCTTCCTACAGGGACGGGGTGCTGGAGGTCAGGACGCCGGTGCCGACGGCCGCCCAGCAGCCCCCGGCGAGGAAGATCGAGATAACGCGCGGCTAACAGCAGGATCCGGCCACGGATCAGCCGAACAGGACCGCTGCCTCACGGTAACGGTCCTCGGGAACGGTCTTGAGCCGGCCCAGCGCAGCGTCAAATCCGACGTTCACGATGCTCGTACCGCGCAGGGAGACCATGGTCCCCCAACGGCCGTTGGCAGCCGAATCCACGGCTGCCATGCCCAGCCGTGTGGCCAGCACCCTGTCAAAGGCGGTGGGGGCGCCACCCCGCTGGATGTGCCCCAAAACCGTCGCCCGGGTTTCGATTCCGGTCAGCGACTGCAGTTCGTGCTCCATGAGCACACCGATTCCGCCCAGCCGGGGCCTGCCGAAGGTGTCCAGGCCGCGGGGCGAGTACGGCGCGTCCTGGCCCTCCGGGACGAACGCCTCTGCGACAACCACCAACGGTGCCCACGCGGTCGTGTGCGGACTGCACCCACCCGGCAACCTGCCCCAACGGAACCGTGTGTTCCGGAATGAGGATGGCGTGGGCGCCGGAAGCCATCCCGGCATGAAGGGCGATCCAGCCGGCATTTCGGCCCATGACTTCTGCGATCATGCAGCGGTGATGCGACTCCCCCGTGGTGCGCAGCCGGTCGATGGCCTCTGTCGCCGTCTGGACCGCGGTGTCGAAGCCGAAGGTGAAATCGGTGGCGTCGAGGTCATTATCGATGGTCTTTGGAACGCCCACCACCTTAATTCCCTGGTCTGACAGTTCCTGCGCGGCCGCCAGGGTGCCCTCTCCCCCGATGGCGACCAGGCCGTCCACTCCGAGACGGCTGAGGCTTTCGCGCACCGCCCCCACTCCGCCTTCCTTTAGCGGATTGGTCCTCGATGTACCAAGGATGGTCCCGCCAAGACGGGAAAGTCCCCGCACGGCGTGCCGCGGCAACGGGACCACGTCCCCGTCAAGCACCCCTCGCCACCCGTCCCGGAAACCGACAAAGTCATACCCGTGGGAAATGACGCCACTCAGCACTGCACCGCGGATCACCGCATTCAGCCCGGGGCAGTCTCCGCCGCTCGTGAGAATGCCCAGCCGAGTCACTTTTCGGACTTTTCGGCCGCAGCGATCACGGGAACCGTCTTGAGGTACGTGTCGGGGTTGAGCGAAATGGAATCGATGCCCTCCTTCACCAGGAATTCCGCGAAGTCCGGGTGGTTGCTCGGGCCCTGGCCGCAGATACCGATCTTGATCCCGGCTGCATGCGCCTTGCCGATAACCTCTGCGATCATCGACGTGACCGCTTCGTCCCTCTCGTCAAAAAGCCCGGCCAGCTGTTCAGAATCGCGGTCAACCCCCAGGACAAGCTGTGTCAGGTCATTCGACCCTATGGAGAATCCGTCGAAGCGCCGGGCGAATTCCGACGCGAGGATGACGTTCGAGGGAACCTCGCACATCATGTAGATCTGCAGTCCCTCCTCACCACGGACCAGGCCGTTTTCTGCCATCACCTTGATCACCAGGTCTGCCTCGTGGAGGGTGCGGCAGAACGGCACCATGACAATGACGTTGGAGAATCCGAGTTTCTCGCGTACTCGTTTCAGCGCCCGGCATTCCAGGGCGAATCCTTCCCGGTAACGCTTGTCGTAGTAACGCGAGGCCCCGCGGAATCCCAGCATGGGATTCTCTTCGGCAACTTCGAAGGAGCCGCCTCCGATCAGGTGTGCGTATTCGTTGCTTTTGAAGTCGCTGAGCCTGACGATCACGGGGAGCGGGTGATAGGGCGCCGCGATCTTGGCGATGCCCCTGGCGAGGACGTCAACGAAGTATTCCTGCAGGTCGGTGTAGCCGTACGTGAGCTCCCTGATGCGTGCAGCCTCGCCGGCTTCTGTGACGCGTTCGGGATGGACCAGCGCCATGGGATGGATCCGGATGAGGTTGCTGATGATGAATTCCATCCGTGCCAGGCCCACGCCGGCCGCGGGCAGGCGCCACCACTGGAAGGCGGCTGACGGGCTGGCGATGTTGACCATGACGGCGGTCCGGGTCGCAGGCAGGGCCCCGAGGTCAACCTCTTCGACATCGAAAGCGAGGGTGCCCTCGTAGACCTCCCCGTCCTCACCGCCCGCGCAGGAAAGCGTGATGGGCGTTCCTTCCTCAAGGACCGAGGTGCCGTTTCCTGTCCCCACCACGGCGGGCACGCCCAGCTCCCTGCTCACAATCGCGGCATGGCTTGTCGGGCCGCCGTGGTCGGTAACGATGCCGGCGGCGCGCTGCATGATGGGAACCCAGTCAGGGTCGGTCATTTGGGTCACCAGGATGGCGCCGTCCCGGAATTTGTCGATGTCCCGGGCGTCCCGGACCACACAGGCGGAGCCGTGCGCGATCGATTCACCGATCGCCGCACCGGAGACAAGCCGAGGGCCCGATTCGCGAAGGTGGTAGACGCGGAAAACGGACCCGCTGCGCCGCGCCTGGACAGTCTCCGGCCGTGCCTGGACCATGAAGAGTTCGCCGGTGGACCCGTCTTTGGCCCACTCCATGTCCATAGGACACCCGTAGTGGTCCTCCACCGCCACAGCCCAGCGAGCTAGGGTCAAAATCTCGGACTCGGTGAGTACCAAGGAGCGCCGCTCCTGGTCTGTCGTGTCAACTGTCCTGGTTCGCGCGTGCCCGCCCCGGCTGTAAACCATCTTCCGTTCTTTCGAGCCCATTGTTTTCTCGATGATCGGTGCAAATTGTGTGGTGGACAGCAGTGGCTTGAATACCTGGTACTTATCGGGGTTGATGGTGCCCTGGACCACCGTTTCTCCCAGCCCCCACGCGGCGCTGATCAGCACGCTGCGCGGGAATCCTGATTCTGTGTCGATGGAAAACATCACCCCGGATGCCCCAAGGTCTGAACGCACCATCCTCTGCACGCCGATGGACAAGGCCACATCCAGATGGTCGAACCCCTTGATTTCCCGGTAGCTGATGGCCCGGTCGGTGAACAGCGAGGCATAACACCGCCTGCAGGCCTCCATCAGCTCCCGCTCGCCGGCAACGTTAAGGAAGGTTTCCTGCTGGCCGGCGAAACTCGCGTCCGGAAGGTCCTCTGCCGTGGCGCTGCTGCGCACGGCAACCGAGGCCCGGGCCTGTCCTGTCCGTTGGGACAAGGCTCTGTAGTGTTCCCTGATGTCGGCGGCGCTGTCCGGCGGAAACTGCCCTTCAAGGATGAGTTCCCGGATGGATTCGCCGGCTTCCCGCAGGCTTGTCCGGCCCGCCCGGTATGCATCGATCGAGGCACGCATCGCCGGTTCGATGCCGTTGGCGGCGACGAACGCCCGGTAGGCGGAGGCCGTGGTGGCAAAGCCCTCCGGTACCCGGACGCCCGAACTTATCAGGGAGCGTGTCAGCTCACCCAGCGATGCGTTCTTGCCGCCCACGGAGGGCACATCGCCCATCCCTACGTCTTCCAGCCACACCACGTGAACGTCGGTCATCGTCGTCCTTGCATTCATGGCTCGATCCTCCCGGGTCAGCCGCGGCAGCAGCAGAGGCTTTGGTCCTGCGGACTCCGGCGTGAGAAGGGTGCTATCCGGCTTTTGTTCCGTGCCGTCTTAGCCTCTTGTAAGCCCAGTCGGCTGCCAGCACCGCGGGAACAGCCAAAGCCGCAACGGCGAACCCGAGGAGCGGCGGCGGGAGGTGTCCAAGTACGGCGGAAACAGGCACTGCGTAAAGGCACACGGCCAAAGCGCCGATTTCTGCCAGCACCGCCCAGAGCAGCAGGCGATTAGTGAGCCAGCCCTGCTTCCAGGGCGGCAGGGTGGCGCTGCGGCAGGCGAAAGCATTGGCCAGCTGGCCAAGCACGACGGCGGTGAAGGCGGCTCCGGACGCCGCCATCACCAGATCGGCATCCTGCGGGTCTCCGCGCGTCCACCCGCCGCCGAACAGCACCACGGAAAACGCCGTCATTTCCATGGCCGCTTCCACGGGACCCAGCACGCAGAACACCCGGAACATCAGCCGGCGGTCCATCAGATGCCGTCTTTCGGGTGGCCGCTTCAGCACACCTTTTCCTGGCGGTTCGCCGCCCAGGGCGAGGGCGGGAAGGAGGTCGGTGCCGATGTCGAGGGCGAGGATCTGCAGTACACCGAGGGCGAGCGGGAACTGGCCGCCGGACAGTGCCCAGATGACGAAGGGCGTCAGTTCGGCAACGTTGTCTGTCAGGTGGTAGGTCAGGAAGCGGTGAATGTTGGAGTACGTGGTCCGGCCCTGTTCGATGGCTGCGACGATCGTGGCGAAGTGGTCATCCAGGAGCACCAGATCGGCAGCTTCACGGGCAACGTCAGTTCCGCTGAGTCCCATGGCCACCCCGATATCGGCCTCCTGCAGCGCGGGACCGTCGTTGACGCCGTCGCCTGTCATGGCCACGACGTGGCCGCGGCTCTGCAGCGCCTTGGCCACCCGCAGCTTCTGTTCCGGCGAGACCCGGCTCACCACAATGCCATCCCGGTCCAGCAAGGCGCCAAGGATCTGTTCGTCCTCAGGAAACTGCGATCCTTCCAGAACCAGTTCCGGGGATCCCATCAGACCGATTTCCCGGGCAATCGCCGCAGCCGTGGCGGGATGGTCGCCTGTGATCATCCCGACCCTGATCCCGGCTTCGCGGGCAGTCTGGATCACCTCCCCCACGCCGGGCCGGGGCGGGTCGTGGAGGGCGATCAGCCCCAGCAGGGTGAGCTCCACTTCAGCCTCCTCGGGAAGGCGCCCCAGCCAGTCCTGCACCGGACCGGGCAGCTCACGCATCGCGACCGCCATGACCCGCAGCCCCCGGGAAGCCATCGCTTCAACTTCTTCCGCCGCAGCGCCTGCGGACTCTCCGCAGAGCGCCAGGACCGATTCGGGCGCCCCTTTAACAAAGAGGGTGGCGCCGACAATGGCCGATTCACGCCGACGGCGGGGATCAAACGCGAACCGCCGCGCAGGCATCGCTTCTACGGGAGCGGACCCGGAAAGACGGCGCGCCAAAACGTCAATGGCAGCCTCCATCGGATCCCCCGCCGTCCTCCACTCAACTCCGTGGAGGACAGCCCTGCCCTGGGAGGCGGCCCGTGCCGCGAGCGCGGTACTGGTGGCCGCGGAGATCCCGGTTCCCTCTATGTCGGCCTCCGGCTGGTAACCCTCCCCCGTCACCTTCGCACGGCCGTCGGCTGTAAAGACTTCGACGGCGTTCATCCGGTTCTGCGTCAGGGTTCCTGTCTTGTCGGTACAGATGAAAGTGGTGGATCCCAGAGTTTCCACGGCCTCCAGATTGCGGACCAAGGCGTTCCGCGCCGCCATCCGTTGGGCCCCCATCGCCAGTGAGAGAGTGACGGTCGGCAGGAGCCCCTCGGGGACCAGGGCAACGGCGACGCCGATGGCGAAGAGGAAAGCGCCCTGCCAAGGGATGCCTACCAACAAGGACACGAGGAAGAAGAACCCGGCGACGGCCAGTGCTACCGTCGCGATGATGTGGACGATCCGGCGCAGCTCACGGGCCAGCGGTGTCGGCGGAGATACTGTTCCACTGGTCAGCGCGGAGATTCCGGCAAGCCGCGTGTTTCCACCTGTGTGGGACACTACCGCGTCTGCGTCTCCGTTGACGAGGAACGTCCCGCCCCAGGCGCTGTCGCCGCTGGCCTTAGCTACCGCTTCACTCTCGCCTGTCAGCATTGACTCATCCACGGCACAGCCGGAGGCAACAGTCAGGACGACGTCGGCGGGCACCCGGTCACCTGCTGTCAGGACCACGGCGTCACCCGGGACCAGTTCACTGGTGTGAACCCTCTGGATGTGTCCGTCCCGGCGGACGGAGACGTCAGCGGGCAGCAGCGCGCGCAGTTTTGCGGCCGCGTGCTGGGCACGTTCCTGCTGGATGTGGGCGAAAATCCCGTTGACGACGACCACCACGATGATAGCAACACCAAGCTCCGGGAGGCCTCCGACGAAGGCAAGTGCAGCGGCGCACCACAGCATCAGTGCAAAAAAATGCGTCAACTCGCCCAGGAGCTTCCGCCACTGCCGTACCGGCTTCGCGGTGGGAAGAACGTTTGGCCCCGACTCCCTGAGCAATGCTGCGGCGCGTTCAGAACTCAGACCGGTTGCATCCAGTCCGAATCGGGGCGGACCCCCTTGTTGCGTCACTGCTACTCCAAATTCGCCGAAGTCTGGTTCGTTGACAGGCTTCACCAGGTGGGCCGTAGCGTCTAGGGCCAAAGGTCATGGTGGGGTCCGGGACGTTGATGCGGACGCTGTGCCGGCGTCGTGACCTTGGACCCTGTTCGTCCTTAACCGCCGGGTACATGCTTTGAGGAAGCCTGTGCACGTACGGCACGCGAGGAGAAGATCATGGCCAAAGCCGCTGAGGAGAAGATCATCGTCGGCGTGGACGGTTCCGACGCATCCATCGAAGCTCTTCGCCAAGGGACTCGTCTGGCGCTGGCCCTTGGGACCCGCCTGGAAGCCTGGGGATGCTGGGAGTATCCGGCAGGTTATGAAGGCTATCTTGCTCTGGGGGTAGAAGGTTTCGCCCGCGAAGCTGAGGAAAATCTGGAGCGTGCACTCGCGGAAGCCTTTGGCCCCGAACGTCCGCGCCATGTCATTGTCAGGCTCGTCCACGTCTCGGCACGGACGTCGTTAGTTGGCGGAAGCAGGCGCGCCTCTCTACTTGTCGTCGGAAGCCGCGGGCATGGCGGTTTTGCCGGCCTGCTGCTCGGATCGGTCAGCGCTGCCTGCGTCGCCCACGCGCACTGTCCTGTCCTCGTGGTGCACTCGCCCCGGGCGGGAAAGCCCTCTCCGTAGGTGATTCCCGCCGTCGTGTTTCTTTATTCAGCGGGTTCTTTATTCAGCGGACCTGATTCAGCGGGTTCCTTATTCAGCGGACCTGATTCAGCGGGTTCCTTATTCAGCGGACCTGCCCCGGACAGGTACATGCCGGGAGACCTTAGCCAGCAACAAGCGGGAAGTGCCGTGTATCGCCGGCGCCCAGAAGGACGCGTTCGGAGCCGACCTGCAGCCGAATGGCGGAGGCGTCTCCGGGAGCCGCTGAAACAGTCAACGTGCCGTGTTCGAGGTTGACGGCGAGTAGATGGTCCCGGTAGCGGACACGGAAGGAAACTGACTCTATTTCTTTTGGCATTTTTGGGGCGAAAAGAAGGGCATCACTGGTGATTCTGAGGCCAGCAAAGCTGCGCTGATAACATCGATGGTTCCGGCCATGGCGCCAAGGTGGATGCCTGTGTGAGTGGTGCCGCCTTGGGTGTCGTCGAAGGTCAGCGCTCAGCGCCTCACGGAAAGTGCTCCAGGCCCGCTCCGTGCCCATCGCGGCTAGCACTGAAGCGTGTGCCACGCGGCTGAGCGTGGAGCCGTGAGCCGTGCGGGCCAGGTAGTAATCGACTGTCTCGGCGAGTTGTGCGGCGGACACTTCATAGCCCAGCCCGGCCAGAAAGAGCGTCAATTCCTTCTCGCCAAGGACGTAGAGCAGCATCAGCACGTCAGCCTGCTTGGCCAGCCTCTACCGGTTGGTGCTGTCGCCCTCGGCTTCGAGGATCAGGTCCAGGCGTTCGATGTCGCTCACTGCGGGGCCATCGCGGACGGTGGCCCTGGTGCAACAGAGCTCCACCGGGAAACCCGTTCGCTATTCGACCTACTCCAGCGGCGACAACGGACTGACCTGGGAGCACGGAACCGACCTGGATGCTCCGTCCTCCGATCAGGAGGTGGCCTTCCCCCCCGGCTGGCCACTAACGGCGAAGGGTTTGTGCTGCTGGCAACCCAAGGGCGGCCACGCCATCACACGCGCCCGTTCTTATGGTCAGCGGCGACGGCAGGGAGTTTGCGGCCCGGACAGTGGACCACACCGCACTCGAACAGGAGGATCTCCGTGTTTACGCCATCGGGATCGCAGGCGAAAAGGTGATGATCGCCGGCGCCACCGGGCCA
Source organism: Pseudarthrobacter sp. MDT3-1 (assembly GCF_054510755.1). Lineage (NCBI taxonomy): Bacteria > Bacillati > Actinomycetota > Actinomycetes > Micrococcales > Micrococcaceae > Pseudarthrobacter > Pseudarthrobacter sp. MDT3-1. The sequence goes on from NZ_JBTNDX010000006.1 coordinate 21,564, forward strand.
CCTGACGGGCGCGAACCCCTTGGGATAAGCGTTGATGTACCGGAGCCATGATGTACCTGAGCCCTTGATGAACCCCTGCCGTGGATGCGCCCGTGCATTGCAGCCGCCGCAAACACCGTCAACAGCCGGTCAGGTGCCGCTTGGGCCGTTCCTGCCGGTAAAGGTAGCGGCAGGCTTCCTGGAATCCTGCCTTGGCGTAGAGCTGCTGGGCCCAGGAGTTTGCTGCGGTGACCAGCAGCCAGTAGCCGGCCAGGTTCCGGACGGCGCCTTCGTACAAGAGTGCCTGCATGATCCGCAGGGCATGGCCGCGCCGCCGGGCGTCCGGGCGGGTGGCCATGCAGTACAGCCCGCCCCAACCCCCTGTTGCTTCCCCGGCGGGAGGGAGAGCGAGCCGGCCGACGGCGGCGGGAACGCCGTCGTGGGACCTCACCAGCGCATAGAGCGACGGGCAGCCTGCCAGGATGCTGCGTGCGGTCTCGCGCTCGGCCGGGCCGCCGCGGCCGTCCACGCTCCACCACAGCTCCAGCCACTCATCGCTGGGGACCGTGGAGATCTCGACGCCGGGTTGGGCCGCCGCAGGATGGGTTAGCGCAGGTTGGTCCGCCGCCTGGACGCCGTTGCTCCGGCACATCACCAGTGTTTCGGACTGCCGGGTGAAGCCTTCCCCGTCGAGGATGGCATTCAGTCCGGTGGAGCGGGGATCATCGAAGACCTGGAAAATCAGCGGCAGGCGCCGGCCGCGGTACCAGAGCCGCGCCGCACGCAGAGCCTCGTGCTGCCGGCGGGTGTTGCCCTCAGGCTCGCGCGGCCAGACCGAATTGGCGCGCTGGGTCACGCCGGAGGCCGCGCGAAGCACCCAGCCGTCGGATTCTTCGCGGTCCGGGGCCGGCCAGGCGGCATCCATCAGCGCCTCAAGCCCGGGCAGGGCAAGGGCTGGTGCAGGACGTGAAACTGTCATGGCGTACCACCCTTCCAAGGCGAAAGGCCCCCCGGTTTCCCGGGGAGGCCCTCGACTGCGTTGTTCAGATTACTCGGCCTTTTTGGGCTCTTCCGTTTTCGTTTGGGGCTTGAAGTCCACGCCGGCTTCCTTGCGCTGCTGCGCCGTGATCGGCGCGGGGGCCTGGGTCAGCGGATCGTATCCGTTGCCTGTCTTCGGGAAGGCAATAACGTCGCGGATGGACTCAACGCCCGCCAGCAATGCCACCACGCGGTCCCAGCCGAACGCGATACCGCCGTGCGGAGGAGCGCCGAACTTGAAGCCTTCCAGCAGGAAGCCGAACTTAGTCTGGGCGTCTGCCTTGTCCAGCCCCATCAGTTCGAAGACGCGTTCCTGGAGGTCACGCTCGTGGATACGGATGGAGCCGCCGCCGATTTCATTGCCGTTGCAGACGATATCGTAAGCGTAGGACAGGGCCGATTCCGGGTCCTTGTCGAACGTGTCCATGAACTCGGGCTTGGGCGAGGTGAAGGCGTGGTGGACGGCCGTCCACTTTCCGGCGCCAACAGCCACATCGCCGGACGCCACCGCTGCGGCGGCCGGTTCGAACATGGGGGCGTCAACCACCCAGCAGAAGGCCCAGGCGCTGGGGTCGATCAGGCCGGTGCGGTGGCCGATCTCCACGCGGGCAGCACCCAGGAGGGCACGGGCCGCTGACTTCTCACCGGCGGCGAAGAAGATGCAGTCGCCCGGCTTGGCGCCCACGGCGTCGGCGAGGCCTGCACGCTCGGTTTCGTTCAGGTTTTTGGCAACAGGGCCGGCCAGTTCGCCGTCTTCCTTGAAGAGGACGTAGGCCAGGCCTTTGTGGCCTCGCTGCTTGGCGAATTCCTGCCAGCCGTCCAGGGTGCGTCGCGGCTGGGAAGCGCCGCCGGGCATCACCACGGCGCCGACATACGGGGCCTTGAAGACGCCGAATCCGGTGTCCTTGAAGAATTCGGTGAGCTCAGTCAATTCCACGCCGAAGCGGAGATCGGGCTTGTCCGAGCCATAGCGCGCCATGGCGTCTGCGTAGGTGATGCGCTGGATGGGCGTGGGGATCTCGACGTCGATCAGCTTCCACAGCGCCTTGACGATGTTTTCGCCCAGGGCAATGATGTCGTCCTGGTCCACGAAGCTGGCTTCGATGTCCAGCTGGGTGAATTCGGGCTGGCGGTCGGCGCGGAAGTCCTCGTCGCGGTAGCAGCGCGCGATCTGGTAGTACTTCTCGAAGCCGCCCACCTGCAGGAGCTGCTTGAAAAGCTGCGGTGACTGCGGCAGTGCGTACCAGGAACCCGGCGCCAGGCGGGCGGGGACCACGAAGTCGCGGGCGCCTTCCGGCGTCGAACGCGTCAGCGTGGGGGTCTCGATCTCGACAAAACCGTCCTGGTGGAGCAGTTCACGGGCAATCCGGTTGGCTTCGGAGCGCAGCCGGAGGTTGCGGGCGGGGCCGGGGCGGCGCAGGTCGAGGTAGCGGTGCTTCAGGCGGGCTTCCTCACCGACCTCCACGTGTTCGTCGATCTGGAACGGCAGCGGATCGGAGGTGTTGAGGATAACCACCTTGTCCGCCATGACCTCGATGGCGCCAGTGGCCAGAGCGGGGTTCTCGTTGCCCTCCGGGCGCTTGGAGACGGTGCCGGTGATCTGCAGGACGTACTCGTTGCGCAGGCCATGGAAGACCTCTTCCTCACGGACCACAACCTGGGCCACGCCGGACGCATCGCGCAGATCCACGAATGCAACACCACCGTGATCACGACGGCGGCCCACCCAGCCAGCCAGGGTTACGGTTTGTCCAATGTGCTCGGAGCGAAGGGATCCGAGGTCATGTGTGCGCAGCACAGCACGCCTTTCTGAAGACGACAGCAGGAAAACAAAAGATAAAACTGCATAGGATCGTTCCGGGAACAATCCCGTCTGAGTTTACCCGCTGGAAAGGCGCGACTCCCCCATGCCCGAACACCAGCAGCTTCAACGGAGGCTCGGCGTGTTTGACGCCACGTCCATCGGCCTGGGCTCCATGCTCGGGGCCGGCGTTTTTGTGGTCTTCGCCCCCGCCGCGGGCCTGGCCGGAAATTTCCTGGTCCTTTCGGTCCTGATCGCGGGTGCCGTGGCCTACTGCAACGCGGTGGCCTCCGCGGAACTGGCTGCACGGTATCCGGCCAGCGGCGGAACGTACGTGTACGGCCGGAAGCGCCTGGGGGAATGGCCCGGTTTCCTGGCCGGCTGGGGATTTGTCAGCGGCAAGACGGCCTCCTGCGCCGCCATGGCCCTGACGTTCGGCCACTATGTGTCACCGGGCTACGCGGTGCCGGTTGCCATCGCTGCGGTGGTGGCGCTGACCGCCGTGAACCTGTTTGGCATTACCCGCACAGCACTCCTGACCAGAATCCTGCTGTGCGTTGTCCTGGCCACCCTGGTGTTTGTTGCCGCTGCCGCCATCGTGGGGCCGCATCCTGCGGACTTTTCGGCAGGCGGAACGTCCGACGGCGGAGCTACCGCCGGCTTTAGTGGCGTGCTGCCGGCCGCCGGCCTGATGTTCTTCGCCTTCGCCGGCTATGCGCGCATCGCCACCCTCGGAGAGGAAGTCAAGGATCCGGCCAGGACCATTCCGCGTGCGATCCTGGCTGCCCTCGCCGGCGCCTTCGTCATCTACCTGGCGTTGGCGCTGCTGCTCCAAAACCACTTGACCGAAGGCAAGCTGGCCGCCACCACGGCCCCGCTGCTGGACGCTGTGGTCAATTCGCAACTCGCCGCCGGTGCGCCGGTGGTTCAGGCCGGCGCGGCAGCGGCGTGCCTAGGTGCGTTGCTTGCGCTCATCACGGGAGTGGGCCGCACAACGTTGGCCATGGCGCGGGAACGCGATCTGCCGGCGCCCCTGGCACGAGTGGGCGGCAAGCACACGGTGCCGTTCGTGGCGGAACTGGCGGTGGGCGCCGTCGTGATCTTCCTGATCCTGACCACTGACGTGATGACGGTGGTGGGGTTCTCCAGCTTCGGTGTGCTCATCTACTACGCGGTGACGAACGCCGCGGCGTACACCCTGGAGGAGCACCCGGCCCACGGTCCGAGGTGGCTCAATGTGGTTGGCTTCATCAGCTGCCTGCTGCTGGCTTTCACGCTGCCGCACGTCTCGGTGCTGGGGATGGCCGCCGTGCTGGCCGTCGGCGCGGCCGGCCGGTTCGTGGTGCTTCGGCTGCGCCGCTAGCTGAACACCGGGTCGGTCAGGCCGGCTGGGCTGCTGCCGCTGGCACCTGGACTGTTGTGACCTGGACGTTAAGGTCTTCCGACGGCGGCGTCCAGGTTGCGGGATCGGCGTCGGCCTGCTCGCCGGACCGGATGTCCTTGACCTGGTGCTTGCCGTCGTCGTCGGTGAACCAGACGAACGGGATCCCGCGGCGGTCCGCGAATTTGATCTGCTTGCCGAACTTCTCGGCCTTGGCAGCGACTTCGGTGGCGATGCCCCGGCTGCGGAGCTGGGCGGCAACGTCCTGCGCGGCACCCCAGCTGTCGTCAGTGGTGAGCGCCACCAGCACGGCGGTGGGCACCGAACGGGAGGCCTTGGCCAGGTCCTGGCTCAGGATGCGCGAAACCAGCCGCGTCACACCGATGGAGAGGCCGACGCCGGGGAACTTGCGGTTGCCCTTGCTCGCCAACGCGTCGTAGCGGCCGCCGGAGCAGATGGAACCGAGCTGTTCGTGGCCCACCAGGACCGTCTCCACCACCGTGCCGGTGTAGTAATCCAGGCCGCGGGCGATGCTGAGATCGGCAACAACCTTGCCCGGCGCGCGCTGCACGGCCGCTTCGATCACCTGTTCCAGTTCATTCAGGCCCTCCTCAAGGAGGTCGTTCGTCACGCCGAGCGCACGGACCTGGGCCACAAACGAGGTGTCCTCGGTACGGATTCCTGCCAGCTTCAGCGCGGCCTGCGCCTGGTCATCAGTAGCACCCAGTTCGGTCTTGAGCAGATCTGCGACCTTGGCTGCGCCGATCTTTTCCAGCTTGTCGATGCTGCGGAGCACACCGGCGGTGTCATCCAGGCCGATGCCGCGGTAGAAGCCTTCGGCAAGCTTGCGGTTGTTGATCCGGAGGCGGAAGTCCGGAATCGGCAGTGCGCTCAAGGCTTCGGCAATGACCAGGGCAATCTCCACGTCATAGCGGAACGGCAGCTCGCCGTCGCCCACCACATCGATGTCTGCCTGGGTGAATTCGCGGGCCCGGCCTTCCTGCGGGCGCTCCCCGCGCCAGACTTTCTGGATCTGGTAGCGCCGGAACGGGAACGCCAGGTACCCGGCGTTCTCAACGACGTACCGCGCAAAAGGCACAGTGAGGTCGAAGTGGAGCGCGAGGGCGTTGGGGTCAGCTTTGCCGGCCTTGCCCGCGTCGGAGGTGTCGGCATCGTCGTCCTGAAGGCGGCTGAGGCCGTAGACCTCCTTATCAATCTCACCCTTGCGCAGCAGCTGGCCCACGGTTTCCACGGCACGGGTCTCGATGGACGCGAAGCCGTGCAGCTCAAAAACCTTGCGAAGGGTGTCCAGCACGTGCAGCTCCACCAGCCGCTCCTCAGGAAGCCACTCGGGGAATCCGGACAGGGAGGCTGTGCGTGCCATGGTGGATGTTCTCCTCTTGATGAAGGGTGCCTGGGACTTTGCCCGGCATTCCGCCCGAAACGGGCGGGGAACGGCGGCAGTCCGGCAACTCATGCATAAACTATGTGCGGCAGTCAGTTTATGCGTCATCCGCCGGCATCTCTAATACGGCGGCCGGCGCCGCAAGGCTGCCGGCAGACAACCGCCTCCGGATTCAGTTCCTACCGGACGCGGCCCGATACAAGGAGGACCATTGGCGGCCAGTCCACGCAACGCCCGCGAAGCCAAACGGCGCATCCAGCAGATGGAGGCAAAGCGCGAGCTGCGGCGGGACCAGGAGAAACGCCGCAAGCGCGACAACCTCATCGCCGCCTGCGCCGGAACCGCCGCCGTCCTGCTCGCCGTCGTGCTTCAGTTCACTGCCTTTGCCGGCAATCCCACCGAAGAGGAATTCGCCGCCGCGGAGGCCGGCCTGACCAGCCCAACCGACTCCCCCACGCCTTCCGCGCCGGCCACGAACGGCGCGAACATCCCGGCCCCGGACACTGCCGCCGGGAAGGTGTTTACCGGTGAATTGGCACTGAACGGGAACGTGCTCGGCGTCGAAATCGACGGTACCAAGGCACCCCAGGCTGCCGCGGTCTTCAAAGCATTGACGGACGATGGCTTCTACAACGGCAGCGCGTGCCACCGGCTGACCACGGGCGACACCTTCGGACTCCTGCAGTGCGGTGGCGCCACCGCTGCTGCCGACCCCGAGTACACCTGGGGTCCCCTCGAAAACACCCCGGCAGACAACATCTACCCTGCGGGCACGATTGCCATCGCCCGGTCCGGCGACAACGCCTACGGTAACGGCAAGCAGTTCTTTGTGGTCTACAAAGACACGGTGATTCCCGCCGACTCTGCCGGGGGCTATACGGTGGTGGGCAAGGTGACCTCTGGAATGGAAGCAGTCAACGCCATTGCCGCCGCGGGAATCAAGCCCGGCTCCAGCGCATCAGACGGCGCACCTGTGCAACCAGTCACGATAGACTCGGTTTCTCTGAAGTAGGAAGCCAGGCCGTTACGGCCGCGGTGCAGTACGTGAGTATTTCCCTCCAAGCGAAAGACTTTTAGCGGTGACAGACAGTCAGAAATCCGACGAAACAGCAGCAGACCTGACCGAGGTAGCGGCCCCCGTGGCTGACCAGGCAGACGCTGTCCAGGCAACCGCCGAACAGGCCACGGTTGACGAAACCGCAACTGAAGCGGACGTGGATCCAGAGAGCGTGGGCCTCCAGGCCGAACGTGCCGAGGTCCCGGCCGCCCCGGTTGAAGAGAGCGCGGCTGAAGGCGAGAGCGCGGCTGAAGAAGCCCCGGCTCCGGTGCCTGCTCCGGCACCTCGACCCGCCCCGTCACCGGCAGCCTTCGCTGCCCGGCCCAAGCCGGCAGCAGCCGCACCTGTGGCAGCACCGGCACCCGTCGCCTCCGCGACTTCGCTGGCGGAAGCTGCAAAGTGGGGCCGTGTCGAGGGTGACGGCCACGTATTCCTGACGATCGACGGCGATGAGCACCCGGTGGGCCAGTACCCCGGCGTCAGCAATGACGAAGCCCTTGCCTACTTCGCGCGGAAGCATGACGACATAGTTGCGCAGGTCCTGCTCCTGGAACAGCGCATCAGCTCCAAGGCGCCCAGCACCGATATGCAGAAGACCGTCACGCACCTGCGCGAGCAGCTGGCGGAGCGGAACATGGTGGGAGATCTTCGTTCCACCGAAGCGCGGCTCGACGCTGTTTCCGTGCAGATCGCAGAACTCGAAAAGGCAGAGAAGGCAGAACACGACGCCGTTCGCTCCGCCGAGCTCGCGGCCCGCGAGGCCATCGTGGCCGAAGCCGAAGAGATCTCGGGGCAGGATCCCGCACAGATCCAATGGAAGACCTCCAGCGCCCGGATGAACGATCTTTTTGAAAGCTGGAAGACAGCCCAGAAGGGCGGCATCCGGCTTGGCCGCAGCAACGAGGACGCCTTGTGGAAGCGGTTCCGTGCCGCCCGCACAGTTTTCGACCGTCACCGCCGCGCGTACTTCTCCCAGCTGGACAGCACCAACTCGGCCGCAAAATCGGCCAAGGAGAAGCTCATCGCCGAAGCCGAGGCTCTGTCCTCGTCCACCGACTGGGGCTTTGCGGCCGGCGAATACCGCCGGCTCATGGATGAATGGAAGGCCTCACCGCGCGCCAGCCGCAAGGACGACGACGCCCTCTGGGCCCGTTTCCGTGCCGCGCAGGATGTGTTCTTCACGCACCGGCAGGCAGCCAACGAGGAGATCGACCAGGAATACGCCGCCAACCTCACGGTGAAGGAAGCGCTCCTCGTCGAAGCGAACAGCATTCTGCCGGTCAAGGACCTGGCCGCGGCGAAGAAGGCGCTCCAGTCTGTCCGGGACCGCTGGGAAGAAGCCGGCAAGGTGCCCCGCGCCGACATGGGCCGCATCGAAGCCGGCCTCCGCAAGGTGGAGGACGCAGTCCGCAACGCCGAAGAGGAAAACTGGCAGCGCTCCAACCCTGAGACGAAGGCCCGCACCAACAGCGCCCTGTCGCAGCTGGAAGCAGCCATTTCCGGCCTGCAGGACGATCTCGCCAAGGCCGAGAAAGCCGGCGACCAGCGCAAGATCAAGGGGGCCCGCGAAGCCCTCGAGGCGAGGCAGGCCTGGTTGGACCAGATCCAGCGCTCGGCCAGCGAGCTTTCCTAGCAAGTAGTTTGAGGACGCCTTCATCAGGCGTCTGTCGGAGGACGCACAGGCCCGGCCCCGGTTATCCACATAACCGGGACCGGGCCTGTGCGCGTTAAGGGAAGACGCGGCAGGATGGAGGGATGGCCACCTCCCCACCACCCCAATACCCGGACCTGTATTCGCCCGGCAAGCCTTTCGCGTGGCCCGAACTCCAGTCGCTGGCAGCGGACGGTGTCCTGGCGCAGTTCCACCAGCACGGCTTCACGTTGCCGGATGCTCCCGCGTCACCCCAGGTGCGGGCCAGAACGGTGGCCAACGCGGTTCCGGCGGCCGTCAGGCAGCGCGTGGTGGCCGGGCGGATGACGGCGGCCTGGATCTACGGCTGTGCGGCTGAACCGGACCGGCTGGCCTTGCTTGTGGATGCGAAGCGGCGGATTTCGAGCCTCCGCAACACAAGGGGCTGCACGCTCCATGAAGTCCGGCTTGGTCCGTTCGACGTTGTCAGCATGGGCGGGCTGATGGTGTCGAGTCCACTCCGCACCGCCGTCGACATCGCCCTGCATGTCGACGCCCACCGGGCCTTGCCAGCACTGGCGGGGTTGCTGGCCCGTCCGGAGCGGGACGTGCGGCTGCGCCTGCTGATTCTGGCCATTGAGGCCAGCCCGCGGGTCCCCCACAAACGGGCCGCACTGGAAAAGCTGGCCTTGCTAGCTCCGGCGCTTGTTACCGGTGGTCCGGTAGACGTCGAACACGCCGTCGATGCGCCGCACGGCACTGAGAACGTGGCTGAGGTACTTGGGGTCGCCCATCTCGAAGGCGAACCTGGAGATGGCCACCCTGTCGGTGGAGGTGTTCACGCTTGCCGCCAGAATGTTGACGTGGTTCTCGGACAGCACACGCGTGACGTCGGAGAGCAGGGACTTCCGGTCCAGCGCCTCAACCTGGATCTCCACCAGGAAAACACTTGACTGGGTGGGTGCCCAGTCCACCTCGACAATCCTGTCGGGCTGGTCCCGGAGATCCGAAATGTTGGTGCAGTCCGTGCGGTGCACCGAAACACCGGAGCCGCGGGTGACAAAGCCGAGAATCGGGTCCGGCGGAACGGGCGTGCAACAGCGCGCGAGCTTCACCCAGACATCGCCAACGCCGCGCACCACCACGCCGGAATCGGAGAACTTGGTTTTGGCCACCTGCGTGGGGATGCTGACTTCAGTGATGTCGTCGTCAGTGCTCTCGTTGCCGCCCAGGCTTTGAACGAGTTTCTCCATGACCGACTGCGCTGACGTATGACCGTCGCCCACGCCGGCGTAGAGGCCCGAGATGTCAAGGTACTTGAACTCTGCGGCTACCGCCGCGAGGGCCTCGTGCGTCATCAGGCGCTGCAGGGGCAGGTTTTGCTTGCGCATGGCGCGGGTCAGCAGTTCCTTGCCGCGGTCGATTGCTTCTTCGCGCCGTTCCTTGCTGAACCACTGGCGGATCTTGTTCCGGGCGCGGGCACTCTTGACGAAGTGTTGCCAGTCCTGGCTGGGCCCGGCACCTTCGGCCTTGGAGGTAAAGATCTCAACCCAGTCACCGTGGTTTAGCTCGCTGTTCAAGGGCACAAGCTTGCCGTTGACCCGCGCGCCGATGGTGCGGTGTCCCACTTCGGTGTGGACGGCGTAGGCAAAATCCACCGGAGTCGATCCGGCGGGCAGTGCCATGACCTCACCCTTGGGGGTAAAGACAAAGACTTCGCGGGCATTGATCTCAAACCGCAGCGAGTCCAGGAACTCCCCGGGATCGGACGTTTCCTGCTGCCAGTCCACCAGGGACCTCAGCCAGCCCATGTCACCGTCGCGGGGGCTGCCCGGCCCGACAGCCGTAAGGCTGGGCTGATCCTTGTACTTCCAGTGGGCGGCCACACCGTACTCAGCACGGCGGTGCATTTCGTGGGTCCTGATCTGGATCTCCACGGGCTTGCCGCCGGGTCCGATCACCGTGGTGTGCAGCGACTGGTACATATTGAACTTGGGCATGGCGATGTAGTCTTTGAACCGCCCCGGCAGCGGGTTCCAGCGCGAATGCATAGTGCCCAGGGCGGCGTAACAGTCCCGGACCGAATCGACGAGTACACGGACGCCCATGAGGTCGTTGATGTCGTCGAAATCCTTGTCCCGGACGACCATCTTCTGGTAGATCGAGTAATAGTGCTTCGGCCTGCCGGTGATGGTGGCCTTGATCCGGGCAGTACGGAGATCCTCAGTGATCTGGTCCCGGATGACGCCGAGGCTTTTCTCCCGTTCCGGGGTGCGGTCGCCCACCATCCGGACGATTTCCTCATAGACCTTTGGATAGAGGGCCGCGAAGGACAGGTCCTCCAACTCCCATTTGATGGTGTTCATGCCCAGCCGGTGGGCCAGGGGCGCGAATATTTCCAGGGTTTCGCGGGCTTTTCGTGCCGATGACTCCGCGGAGACAAACCGCCAGGTCCTGGCGTTGTGGAGCCTGTCCGCGAGCTTGATCATCAGGACCCGGATGTCCTTGGCCATGGCCACAACCATCTTGCGGACGGTCTCGGACTGCGCGGCTTCACCAAAGCTGACTTTGTCCAGCTTGGTGACGCCGTCCACCAGCATGGCAACCTCGGGACCGAAGTCCCTTTTGAGGTCCGCCAGTGTGTAAGGGGTGTCCTCGACCGTGTCGTGCAGCAGTGCCGCGGCGAGTGTGGTTCCGCTGAGGCCCAGCTCAGCGAGGATGGTGGCTACGGCCACGGGGTGGGTGATGTAGGGATCACCGCTCTTGCGCTTCTGCCCACGGTGGCTCTGCTCAGCCACCTCGAAGGCGCGCTGGATGAGATCAAAATCTTCTTTTGGGTTGTTCGCACGGACGGTACGCAGCAGCGGCTCAAGAATGGGCGAATAGGTTGCCGTGCCGCGGCCGGTCAGCCGGGCCAGACGGGAGCGGGTACGTTCGCGGCGTCCGGGAAATGTAGGGCGGGCGCCCGATTTGTCCACGGGAACAACTGGCGCCGGGCGTGCGGAAGCGGTCAGTCCGGTCTGAACTCCGTGTCCCGGACTGTTATCCCCGCCTGCCGCTGGCACCGACGCCGAACGTTCTTCCAATGAAGCACCCCTCACGACTGTTTAATTACCCCAGTCTATTCCCCCGCCAGTTCACTTATGTAACCGGCGCCTGAATGCGAAACGGACCGGGCGACGTCGGTATTCCGACGCCGCCCGGCCCGCTTTGATGCAAAAGGTCAGGCCTCTGCGGGCTCAGCCGATTCTTCGGTCCGGGCGTTGTTGGCGGACCTGCGGTGTTCGACGCGTTTCGCCTGCTTCACCAGGTCAGGTTCGTTCTGGCGCAGCCAGGCATACATCGGGGCAGCGATGAATATCGTGGCCGCCGTACCGATCAGAATTCCGACGAACAGTGCCAGCGACAGGTCGCGCAGCGTGCCGGCCCCCAGCAGGCCGGCCCCGATGAACAGGATGGCACCGACCGGGAGAATGGCCACCATCATGGTGTTGATGGAACGCACCAGGGTCTGGTTGACGGCGAGGTTGACTTCCTCACCGAAAGTACGGCGCGTGGACGCATCGAGATCCGCGGTGTTCTCACGAATCTTGTCGAAGACCACCACCGTGTCATAGAGGGAGTAGCTGAGCACCGTCAGGAACCCAATGATGGCTGAGGGCGTCACCTCGAAGTCACTGAGGGCATACACGCCGGCGGTGATCATCATCGTCACCAGCATTCCAGCCATTGCAGACAGTGACATCTTCCAGGTCCGGAAGTACAGCGCCATCAGCACCGCGGCCAGGGCCACGAAGACGATCAGGCCAATCAGGGCCTGCTTGGTGACATCCGCACCCCAGGTGGGTCCGATAAAGGTTGATGTCACCTCGTTGTTAGTGACGCCGTAGGCCGAGGTGAGGCCTTCCTTGATCCGGAGAGTCTCGTCATCCGTGAGCTTGTCCGTCTGGATCCGCATGGTGGTACCGGCGACATTGGCGACACGCGGAACGCTGCCGGCCACAACGTCTTCGACAACTTTTTCACCAAGGGCCGAGTCGGTGCTTTGCACGTTGGAGACGGTGAACTCCGAACCGCCGCGGAATTCGATGCCAAGGTTGAAGCCACCCTTGGCAACCGGAATGAGGATGGACAGCGCCACCGCCACCGCCGCGATGATGAACCACAGTTTCTTGGCACCGACGAAGTTGTAGGAGCGCTTCCCGGTGTAGAGCTCGTTGCCGAAATTGGCGAAGCTGCTGGACATTACTTGTTCTCCTTGGCTGCGCTCTTGGAGGAGCCGGTGAGCTGCTCCTGCTTTTCCGCGAGGCGGCGTTCTGCGATGGTCATGCGTCGTTCAGCCTCGGCCGCCGCGCCGGTGTTCTTGGCGCGGACCACGGACGGCTTGGCCTCCGGCGTGCGCAGGCGCCCGGCGCCGCGGTAGAGCGGCACAACACCCAGCCGCTTGGGATCCAGGCCGGAGAGCCGGTGGCCCTCCCCGAAGAACTTGGTGCGCGCCAGGAGCTGCAGCGTCGGGTGCGTGAACATAAAGACCACGATGAGGTCGGCAATGGCCGTCAGACCCAGCGTGAAAGCGAACCCGCGGACGTTGCCGACGGCCACAAAGTAAAGCACCAGCGCGGCCAGCAGGTTCACGGCCTTGGAGGCCAGGACAGTGCGCTTGGCCCGCTTCCAGCCGTTCTCCACCGCGGAGACCAATCCACGGCCTTCGCGGAGTTCATCGCGGATGCGTTCAAAGTAGACGATGAACGAGTCAGCGGTCTGGCCGATGGCGACGATGAGGCCAGCCACGCCGGCCAGGGAAAGCCGGTAGTTTTCGGTCCAGCCCAGGAGGGCGATGGCCAGATAGGTCAGGGCGCCGGCCACCACCAGCGATGCAATGGTCACCAGGCCCAAGGCCCGGTACTGGAAGAGTGAGTAGACCACCACCAGGAGCAAACCGATGATGCCTGCAAGGAGGCCCATACGGAGCTGTTCGCCACCCAAGGTGGCGGAGATCTGCTGGTCGCTCTGGATCTCGAAGCTGATGGGCAGTGCACCAAAGCGAAGCTGGTCGGAAAGGACCTTGGCGGTCTGTTCGGTGAATCCGCCGGTGATCTGCGGACGTCCGTCGGTGATGACGGCCAAGGAGCGCGGCGCGGAAATGACCTGGTCGTCGAGAACGATGGCGAACTGAGCCTTGGGGTCGTTGCCGGTTTCGCCGCCGGCTGCCACATAGAACTGGTTCAGGCGTTCGGTGACCGACTTGAACTTGGCGGTGCCTTCGTCGTCGAACTGGATGTTGACGGCCCAGTCGTTGGTCACAGCGCCCTGCGCACCCTGCTGCAGCTGGAAGGAGGACGTGACAATGTTGCCGCCCTTGACCTCCACTGGACCCAGGATGTACTTGATGGCCGGCGTGGTCTCTGTTGCCGGTTCGCAGGTAACCAGGGGTTTAGTGGGATCGGAGGCTTCCGGGCTCTCCGGCGCAGGATTGTTGCAGTCCATGGTTTCGAACTGCCGGTAGATGTCCGCGGTGATCCAGTTGATATCGCTGCCGTTGGCGGGCTCCGCCGTGGGCTTCGGAAGCTGGTCTTCGGGGGTGAGGGATTCCGTTGGGACGGGCGCGCCGTCGCCGTTCAGCAATACGGGACGGAAGTTCATGTCCGCGGAGGCCTGGATCAGGTCGCGGGTTTCCTTCGTGGGTGTACCCGGAAGGCTGACCACTACGTTGCGGCCTGACTGCGTGCTGATTTCCGCTTCGGCAACACCTGAACCATCCACACGTTGGCGGATGATGGCCACGGCCTGGTTGAGCTGCTCTTCATTGATGTCCGAACCGCCCTCAACCTTGGGCGCCAGGATCATCTGGGTGCCACCCTCGAGGTCCAGTGCCAGTTTGGGTGCCCAGCTTGCCTGTCCGGCAAGGGTGCCGCCGGCGAGGACGGCGGTCAGCACGGCGAGGACTACGCCGAGCCACACCAGTACCCTCAGGCCTGAGTTGTTAGGGCCAGTTCGTGCCATTGTGAATCTTTCTCTTATTTACGGAGGAACCACCGGCGGAAGCTATCAGTCCCACCGGCGGTTGTCCCCAGCCGTAGAGGTGTTGTAACGCGGGCTGCCGTGCGGCGAGGACTAGCTGTCCTTCTTGCCCTCGTCGTTGTGTCGCTTCAGGGTCTCGTCCGGGGTTTCGGCGGATGCCGTCGGGGTGCCCGCTTCTTCAGTGGTCAGGGCTGAGGCGTCATCCGGGACGACCGGAGTCTCGGCTTCGACAGGCTCCACGATCTTGGTCACTGACTGGCGGTGGACGGTGGCCAGGTTCCCGGGCGAGAGTTCCAGGACAACCTTGTTCTCGGCGTCGTCCATGGAGACAATCCGGCCGAAGAGTCCGAAGCTTGTCATGACCTCAACACCGGGCTCGAACTGGGACTGCAGCGTTGCCTGCTGCTCCTTGGTCTTCTTGTTGCGGCGGAACATCATGAAGATAAAGATTCCGAGCATTGCGAACAAGACGATGTTCATTGGATCCACAGGGAAGATTCCGTTCTGTACTGGCGTATCGGGTGTTTGGCAGCGTCCGCGTCGTTCCCCATTGCAGAGAATCCTGCCTGGCAGGCAGCGGCTCCTCGGAGCCGTCGCGGGAACACAGACCCGAACGTGCCGGGAGTCATACCAGTCTAAAGGGAAAAGCTGGGAGGACAGTGCTATTGGCCGTTCGGTACCCATTCGGCCGCGGACTCGGCGCTTTCCGGGTCCGGTTCGAACAGATCAAGCGGTTCCTGCCCGAAAACTCCTGCCGGTACGGCGAAACCCAAGTGGGTCCAGGCCGGAGCCATGGCGATGCGTCCCCTGGGCGTCCGGCCCAGCAGGCCTTCGCGCACCAGGAACGGTTCCGCCACCGTTTCCACGGTCTCGGTCTCCTCCCCCACCGCAATGGCCAGGGTGGAAAGTCCCACGGGTCCCCCGCCGAACTTCGTAATGAGTGCCTCCAGGACTGCCCGGTCCAGCCGGTCCAGGCCTCGCTTATCCACTTCATACATGTCCAGGGCAGCGGAAGCGGCGCGGGCATCAATCTGCTCAATCCCATGCACGAGTGCCCAGTCCCGGACCCGGCGGAGCAGGCGGTTGGCGATACGTGGCGTACCGCGGGACCGGCCGGCAATTTCGCTGAAGCCCGCAGAGTTGACCTTGAGGTCCAGCAGGCCGGCGGAGCGCCTGAGCACCAGTTCGAGCTCGGCAACGCTGTAGAACTCCAAATGCCCGGTGAACCCGAACCTGTCCCGAAGCGGGCCGGGCAGCAGACCGGCGCGCGTGGTGGCACCCACCAGGGTGAAGGGCGGCAGTTCCAACGGAATGGCGGTGGCCCCGGCGCCCTTGCCCACCACAATGTCCACACGGAAATCTTCCATGGCCATGTAGAGCATTTCCTCTGCCGGCCTGGACATCCGGTGGATCTCGTCCAGGAAGAGGACCTCCCCTTCGGAAAGGGAGGAAAGGATGGCGGCGAGGTCGCCGGCGTGCTGGATGGCCGGACCGCTGCTGATCCGCAGTGGCGCGTTCATTTCAGCGGCCACGATCATGGCCAGGGTTGTTTTGCCGAGGCCCGGAGGGCCGGAAAACAGCACGTGGTCCGCGCTGCGCCCCCGCATCCGGGAGGCCTGCAGGACCAGCGAGAGTTGCCTGCGGACCCGGTGCTGGCCGACGAAGTCATCGAGGTTCTTCGGCCGGAGGGCGGCTTCAATCGCCCGTTCCTCGGGTTCCTCCCCAGCCGCCACCACAGAAGGCTCAGCCACGGCTGCCTACGCGGTTACCGGCCCGCGCGCCGTCCTGGCCCAGCCAGCGCAGCGTGGTCCGCAGGATCTCGGCCACATTGCCACGGAATTCCACCTCGGGATCGTCTGCAAGGGCCTTCTCGATGCTGGCACCGGCATCCTTTTCCGACCACCCGAGGCTGGTCATGGCCGCCACCACCTGGGGCTTCCAGGCCGCTTCGGCCGGAGTGGACACGCCGGCGGCACCTGCCGTTCCGTGGGGCACCAGCTTGCCGGCCAGTTCCAGCACAATCCGGCCGGCCACTTTGGGGCCGATGCCGGGCACCGTGGTGAACGTCTTGCTGTCACTCGTGTGCGCGGCAACCCTGATCGCTTCAGGCTCGTGCACGGCGAGCACCGCCAGCGCGAGCCGCGGACCTACGCCGCTGACGCTGAGCAGGACATCGAAGACCTCGCGTTCGTCGTCGGTGGCAAAACCGAACAGGGTGAGGGAATCCTCGCGCACGATCAGCGACGTGAAGAGCTTGCCTTCCTCGCCGGTGCGGAGGCGGCTGAGGGTCTGCGGTGTAGCGTTGACGCTCATGCCCGCCCCGTTGAGGTCGATCACGGCAGCGGAAAGGCCAACGTGCGCTACGGTTCCGCGAAGGAAACTGATCAAAGCCGGGCTCCTGGTGTACTGCCGGGCTCTTGGGGGTAGGACCGGCTATCCGAACATATCTACGAATACCCTAGCAAGCGCCCCGGACATTCAGCGTGCGCGGCGCGCTTTCACCTCGGCATCGGCCCACGCGCGCTGGGCAGGCGTCAGCGACAGGCTGCCGGGGCCGGTGGTGGCCACCGCGGCTCCGCTGCCCGCGCGCCAGGCGTGGGTGATGGCAAGGGCCAGGGCATCTGCAGCGTCCGCCGGCCGCGGCGGCGCGTCCAGCCTGAGGATTTTTGTGACGAGTTTGGTCACGGCTTCCTTGTTGGAGGTACCGCTGCCGGTCACCGCTGCTTTCACTTCCGACGGCGTATGCAGAGCCACCGGGATGCCGCGCCGGGCCGCGGCGGCAATCACCACACCGGAGGCCTGTGCCACGCCCATTACCGTGCTGACGTTGAGCTGGGAAAAAACGCGTTCGACGGCGAGCACCTGGGGTTCGTAGCGGTCCAGCCACTCGTCGATGGCCAAGGCAATAACCAGCAGGCGCTGGTCCAGGGTCTCCTCGGGAGAGGTACCCACCACTCCGACTGCCACCATTGTGGCGCGCCTGTTCCGCTCGACGTCCACCACGCCGATGCCGCACCGGGTGAGGCCCGGGTCAACGCCTAATACGCGCAGGGTCACCCTGGGACATCCGCCTTAGGCCACAAAGCCGAAGGTCACTCGGCTTCCAGGGCGGCCTGGACTTCGTCGCTGAGGTCGGCGTTGCTGTACACGTTCTGGACGTCGTCGAGCTCTTCCAGGGCGTCCACGAGCTTCATGAACTTCTTGGCGGCATCGAGGTCCAGCGGCACCTGCATGGACGGCACAAACTCGGCCTCGTCGGTCTCGTATTCGATTCCGGCTTCCTTGAGGGCATCGCGGATGGCCTGGAGGTCGGTCGGCTCGGAGTGGATCTCGAAGCTTTCCCCGTTGTCCTTGACTTCCTCGGCTCCGGCGTCGAGGACGGCCATCAGGACGTCGTCCTCGCTCAGGCCGTTCTTCGGCAGCGAGACAACGCCCTTGCGGCTGAACAGGTAGCTCACCGAACCGGGATCGGCGATGGTGCCGCCGTTGCGGGAGATGGCCAGGCGGACCTCGGAGGCGGCTCGGTTCTTGTTGTCCGTGAGGCACTCGATCAGCAGCGCCGAACCCTGCGGGCCGCGGCATTCGTACATGATCTCGGTGTAGTCAACCACTTCGCCGGTGAGGCCGGCGCCACGCTTGATGGCACGGTCGATATTGTCGGCCGGAACGGAGGTCTTCTTGGCCTTGGTGACGGCGAGTTCCAGGCCCGGGTTGCCGGCGAGGTCCGGTCCGCCCATACGCGCGGCGACTTCGATGTTCTTGATCAGTTTGGCGAACGATTTTGCACGGCGGCTATCGAGGATGGCCTTCTTGTGCTTGGTAGTCGCCCATTTGGAGTGTCCTGACATGCTTTACGCGTCTCCTCTGATCATGCGGATAAAAAGTTCATGTACGCGTTTCTCCCCAGTCACTTCCGGGTGGAAGGAGGTGGCCAGCAGGTGGCCGGAACGCACTGCAACAATTCTAGCTGTCCCCGGCAGAGTCGCCGCGTGGGACGCGTGCTCAGGGTCTGCGGGCTCCACCTGTGCCAGTATCTCCACGCCGTCGCCGACGCGTTCCACCCAGGGTCCGCGGATGAACACCGCGTGCACCGGAGCGACACCGGATTCCGTGGCGCTGAAGTCCAGGCCCTTGAAATCCAGGTCCGTTTCGAATGACTCGCGCTGGCGGCCGAAGGCGTTGCGCCGCACTGTGATGTCCAGGCCGCCGAAGGTCTGCTGCGGGTTGCCGGCCAGGTCTGTGGCCGGATCGGCGATCTCGTCGGCGAGGAGGATCATGCCGGCGCAGGAACCGTAGACCGGCAGTCCGTCGCGGATCCGGTCCTTCAACGGTCCGGCCAGCTCAAAGGCGCGGGCCAGCTTGTCGATGGCCGTGGATTCTCCGCCGGGAATGATGAGACCGTCCAGGCCGTCCAGTTCGGAGGGGCGGCGGATTCCGACGCCGGCGGCACCCGCAGCTTCCACGGCCCGGAGGTGTTCGCGGAAGTCGCCCTGAAGTGCCAGGACGCCGATCCGGAGGCCCGAGCCCACGCGTGCAGAAGCAGCCGAAAGGGGGTTTGTCATCCAATCAGCATAATGTGCGCTGGTCCCGGGGCGGCGCCGGAAGCGCTTCCGGGAAGGGTTCTATGCCGTTGCTGGGATATATTACAGAGCATGCTTTACATCAGTGTTCCGCTCGGCAAGCTGGTCCGCCGGGTGTCCCGGCTCAGGGGCGGAGGGTCCGCGCTGCCCGGGCTGGTGGTCGAAAAAATCGATCCCGGCTTTATGCAGCGGACACTCTCCACGCTCCCCCACGGCGTCGCCGTGGTGAGCGGAACCAACGGCAAAACCACTACCACCAAGATGGTGGTGGAACTCCTGGAAAGCCAGGGCCTGAAGGTCTTCACCAACCGCACCGGCAGCAATTTCACCCGCGGCGTGGCGGCGGCCCTGCTGGGCGAAGTGGACTGGCGCGGCAGGCTCCGGGCCGACGTCGCCGTGCTGGAGCTCGACGAAGCCCACGCCACGCATTTTGTGAACCGTGTTCCGCCGCGGTACAGCCTGCTGCTCAACGTCCTGCGTGACCAATTGGACCGGTTCGGCGAGATCGACAAAACGGCCCAGCTGTTGCAGCACATCGCCGACAAAACCACCGGAACCGTGGTCCTCAACCGGGAGGATCCGCGGGTGGCCCGCATCGCGGAAACCCTCACCGGCCAGGACGTCCAGTACTTCGGCCTGGACGATTCGCTCCTTAGCACGTTCCCCAACGACGACGACATGCGGGCAGCGCCCGGCAGCCCCGCCCCCGCAGCGCTCCCCCACAAGCCAGCCGCCGACGTCGTACTCCGCAAAGTGGGGCCGGACACCGCCGATTTTGAGTACGACGGCGCCACGGTCACCACCGCGATGAAGCTCCGCGGCGTCTACAACATCTTTAACGCGGCTGCGGCGCTGACCCTGGCCCGCAGCATCTGTGGCGGCGGTGCCGCCACAGCCGACCACGCCACCCTGCTCACCGCGCTGTCCCAGGTGGAGCCGGCGTTCGGCCGCGGCGAAAGCCTCACGGTGGACGGCCAGCCCCTGGACCTCGTCCTGGTGAAGAACCCCAGCGGTTTCCGGCTGGGACTGAAGTCCTTCCCCGCGGGCGGTTACGCCACCATGATCGCCATCAACGACAACTACGCCGACGGCCGGGACATGTCCTGGCTCTGGGACGTGGAATTCGATTCGCTCCGCGACGGCGGCGTGGACCAGCTGACAGGTTCCCGCGCCTACGACATGGCGCTGCGGCTGCAGTATGACGACGTCCGGATCGGCGGGGTCCAGCCGGAGATCGCGCCCGCACTCGCCGCGTTCATCCGGGACGCCAAGGGCAAACCGAAGCGGATCTTCTGCACCTACACAGCCATGCTGGCCATCCGCCGCGAGCTGTCCAAAATCACCACAGTGGAGGTGGTCTCATGACCGCTGAATCAACCGGCATCGGGCCGGACGGCGTCGAACAGAATTCCAAGGGGACCATCCGGGTCCTGCAGCTCTACCCGCGGGACATGAACATCTACGGCGACTGGGGCAACGCCCTGGTGCTCAAGCAGCGGATCAGCTGGCACGGCTACACCCCGGTTCTCTTGGAGTACAACGTCGGCGACGAGTTTCCGGCCGACGTTGACCTGATTGTCGGGGGCGGCGGCCAGGACAGCGGACAGCTGGTCATCAAGGACGACCTGCAGTCGCAGGCCGGCGTCCTCACGAAGCTGGCCGAGGACGGCGCACCCATGCTGGTGATCTGCGGGCTGTACCAGCTGTTCGGGCGCTTCTTCAAGACCCGCTTAGGCTCGGTCATACCGGGCATCGGTGTCCTGGACGTGGAGACACACGGCACGGACGAGCGCCTGATCGGCAACGTCCGGGTGGCCACCGAAGAGTTCGGCGAGGTGCTGGGATACGAGAACCACAGCGGGCAGACCACGCTGGGTGCGGGCGTCCGGCCGTTGGGGACCACCGCGAAAGGTACCGGCAACAACAGCAGCGACGGCCACGAGGGCGCGCGCTACAAGAATGTGGTGGCCAGCTACCTGCACGGTTCGCTGCTGCCCAAGAACCCTGCCATCGCCGACTTCCTCATAAGGACCGCCGCCGAGCGTAAATACGGCACCTTCACGGCCGGCGCCCCGGACGACCGCTACGCGGTGCTGGCCCGGGAGCACGCAACGCGCCGTCCGCGCTGAGTAGCGCTGCGCGGACGATTTCCCCGTCGAACCGTCTCAGGGATCCTTGGTGATCAGCAGTTCGTGCGCGCCGGCAGCAGCCGCGCCCATCGAGTCCACCACCGTGGCGGTCCTCACCCTGGTGGCGGCGTCGGCCTCGGGAGTTGCACAGACGCCTTGCGGTGCATCGGTTGCCACCGAGCACCAGCGGTACGGGTCGCGGACAATCACCGAGGGGGCCCAGGTCAGGTCCGACGCCGTCCACTTCCCGGCTGCGTCCTGGCTGAACTGTGCCCGCACGAGCAGGCCCTCGTTGTTCACTACGTGCCAGGGCGACAGTTCGGCGACTCCGTTGCCCAGGCCGTAGACGATCCAGGTTCCCTTGTAGTTTTCGATGGGCAGCACCGAGTGGGTGTGGTGGCCGTAGATCATGGTGAACTGGCCGCTGTCCACCAGGGCGTGGGCCACCTCCTGCTGCTGAGCGTTGGCTTCACTGGCATACTCGTCGCCGGCGTGCATGGCACCGAGCACGATGTCCGCGCCGAGAGCCCGCGCTTTCACGGCCTTGGCGATCATGGTGGGCGCGTCCAGCATGTCCACCTGCCAGTCGTATTCAGGGTATTGGCCGTTGAGCCCGTAGGTTCCCTGGATGATGGCAATCTTGGCGGCGTTGGTCTGCAGGATCAGGATTCCCTGCGACTCGGTCTGGGTGCGGTAGGAACCGGTGTGCTTCAGCCCCGCCGCATCCAGGGCGTCCAGGGTACGCAGTACTCCGTCCGTGCTCCGGTCGATCGTGTGGTTGCTCGCGGTGGTGCAGGCCTGGTACCCCACCGCCTTAACGGCTGTGATGATCTGCGGCGGGACGTTGAATGACGGGTACGCGGAGAACGGGCCATCGGGCCCGGCCACGGGCGTTTCCTGGTGGCAGATAGCGAGGTCGCTGGCGTGGATGTACTTTCGTTGGCCTTCGAGGAGCGGGGTGAAGTCCAGCCCTGGTTTGCCTGCTGCGGCGGCATCGTCGCGGGCCTGTTGCCAGAGTTGGGTGTGGACCAGCATGTCGCCGGTCACGACGACGGACGTGCACCGCAGCGTGGGGCAGGCCGGCCCCGCGCCGGGGGTGGGAGTGGGCGTCGGGGTGGGGGTCGCCGTCGGGCTTGGCTGCCTTGTCCCGGCGCCGGTACTCGCAGCTGCACCGGAGGAAGGAGCGGTCTGTTCGGCGACCAGGCCGCATCCTGCCAGCAGGGCAGCGGCCAGGACGCCGGCGGACACCGCAGCAGCGGAACGAACAGCAACAGCGCGCACCGAAGCAGCGCCCAACCTTTTCCCCATAAGCGTCATTCTAGGTCTGGCCGCCGCGCAAATTCGGCAAAGCCGCGCGTTGAGAAGCATGCGCCAGTGTGAAAGGTTAGCGTGATGACGAATCCCCTCCTCAGCGCCAGCGCGCTGCCCTATGGGCTGCCGCCTTTTGCCCGGATCAAACCAACCGATTACGCCGAAGCCATCGACGCTGGCCTGACGGAACATCTGGTGGAAATCCTGGCGATCGTGGACAACCCGGCGCCGGCGGACTTCGAGAACACGGCCCTGGCCATGGAGAAGTCCGGCCAACTGCTCCAGCGGGCGGCCGACTCCTTCTTCACCCTTGCCTCAGCCGACGCAACAGACGAAATCCGTGACCTGGAAACCGAACTCTCACCCCGCATTTCGGCGCATCAGGACGATATCTACCTCAACCGGGCACTGTTCGACAGGTTCGCGGCGATTGACACCTCCGGGCAGGACGGTGAGTCCGTCCGGCTCGTGGAGGAGTACGTGAAGGAATTCCGCCAGTCCGGGATCCAGTTCGAAAAGCCGGACCAGGAACGGCTGAAGGAAATCAACGCGGAGCTGTCCAAACTGGGCACGGAGTTTGGCCAGCGGGTCAAGGAGGCCATGAAATCTTCTGCCTTGCTGCTGGACACGGCAGCCGAACTGGCCGGCTTGCCGGCGGACGATGTCGCCAGCGCTGCTGAGGCGGCCCGCGCCGTTGGCCACGACGGAAAATTCCTGCTGACGCTGATCCAGCCCAGCAACCAGCCTGCCCTGGCTGCCCTCGAAAACCGGGACATCCGCCGTCGGCTGTTTGAAGCTTCCATCGGCCGGGGCAGTGATGGCGGCAGCCTGGACGTCCTGGAACTGGCCAGGTCGACGGCACGCCTGCGCGCTGAAAAGGCAGCCCTTCTGGGTTTCGCCAACTATGCCGAACTCGTGGTGGACCGCCAGACGGCCCGCGACTTTGACGCGGTCCAGTCCATGCTGACCAGGCTGGCCCCGGCGGCTGTGCGCAATGCCGACGCCGAGGCTGCGGCCCTGACCGAGGCGGCAGGGCATCCGCTGGAGGCCTGGGACTGGGCGTTTTACTCAGCCAAGGTGCGGCGGGAAAAATACGCCGTGGACGAGCAGGCACTCCGCCCCTATTTCGAGCTGGAACGCGTGCTCCGGGACGGCGTCTTCTTCGCCGCCACATCCCTCTACGGCATCACGTTCCACGAACGCAAGGACCTCGCAGGCTACCACCCGGACGTCCGCGTCTGGGAAGTCCGGGACCAGGACGGCAGCGGACTGGGATTGTTCCTGGGCGACTACTACACCCGCGAATCCAAGCGGGGCGGCGCCTGGATGAACTCGCTGGTGGACCAGTCGGGCCTGCTGGGCACCCGGCCCGTGGTGATCAACAACCTCAACATCTCCAAGCCGCCGGCAGGCGAGCCCACACTCCTGACGCTGGACGAGCTACGCACCACTTTCCACGAGTTCGGACACGCACTCCACGGCTTGTTGTCGAACGTGACGTATCCGCGGTTCGCCGGGACTGCTGTCCCCCGTGACTTTGTGGAATACCCGTCGCAGGTCAACGAGATGTGGATCCTGTGGCCGGAGGTGCTTGCCCATTATGCCCGGCACCACGCCACCGGCGAACCGCTTCCGCAGCAGGTGGTGGACAAGCTGAACGACTCACGGCTCTGGGGCGAAGGCTTCGGGACCACGGAATACCTCGGTGCCGCGCTGCTGGACCTGGCCTGGCATGTGCTGGACGAAACCGAAATCCCCGACGACGTCCTGGCGTTTGAGGCGAAGTCCCTCGCGGCCGTGGGCGTGGCTCATGCCCTGATCCCGCCGCGTTATCGCACCGGCTATTTCCAGCACATCTTCGCCGGGGCTGGCTATGCGGCCGGCTATTACTCGTACATCTGGAGTGAGGCGCTGGATGCCGAAACCGTGGACTGGTTCACCGAGAACGGCGGCATAACGCGCACCAACGGTGAACGCTTCCGCCAGGAGCTGCTCTCCCGCGGCAACAGCAGGGACCCGCTGGAATCCTTCCGCGCGCTTCGCGGCCGGGACGCCCGGCTGGAGCCCCTGCTGAAACGCCGCGGCCTCGACTAACCCCCTCATCGGTTGCTCCGTAACGGCCGTTTTGAGGGCCCATAACGGCGGTTACGGAGCAATCGATGGGGTTTCGACAGGCTCAACCACCGACGACGGCGGCGGGCCACCTTCGAAAAGTGACCCGCCGCCGTCGTACTGCTTTGGAGCTGTTACCAGCCGCGCTCGGAGAGGCGGTGCGGCTGCGGGATCTCGTCGACGTTGATGCCCACCATGGCCTCGCCGAGGCCGCGGGAGGCCTTGGCAATGACGTCGGGGTCATCGAAGAACGTGGTGGCCTTGACCACGGCAGCGGCACGCTGGGCCGGGTTGCCGGACTTGAAGATGCCCGAACCGACGAACACGCCGTCAGCGCCGAGCTGCATCATCATCGCAGCGTCGGCTGGGGTGGCGATGCCGCCCGCGGTGAACAGCACCACCGGGAGCTTACCGGCCGCGGCAACTTCCTTGACCAGTTCGTACGGGGCCTGCAGTTCCTTGGCCGCGACGTAGAGCTCGTCCTCGGGCAGAGCGGCAAGCTTGGCGATCTCGGCGCGGATCTGGCGCATGTGCCCGGTGGCGTTGGAGACGTCGCCGGTGCCGGCCTCACCCTTGGAACGGATCATGGCCGCGCCCTCGTTGATGCGGCGCAGCGCCTCACCAAGGTTCGTGGCGCCACAGACGAAGGGAACCTTGAAGTTCCACTTGTCGATGTGGTGGACGTAGTCGGCCGGGGTCAGGACCTCGGACTCGTCAATGTAGTCCACGCCCAACGACTGCAGGACCTGGGCCTCCACGAAGTGGCCGATCCGGGCCTTGGCCATGACCGGGACGGACACGGCTGCGATGATCGCCTCGATCATGTCCGGGTCCGACATCCGGGACACGCCGCCCTGGGCACGGATATCGGCCGGAACGCGTTCGAGCGCCATCACTGCAACGGCACCGGCGTCTTCGGCGATGCGGGCCTGTTCAACGTTGACGACGTCCATGATGACGCCGCCCTTGAGCATCTCGGCCATGCCCCGCTTGACGCGGTTGCTGCCCGTGACGCTGTTCGCGGACGAACCGGCTTCGCTGCTTACATCAGGTGTAGACACAAAAACCCCTATGGGTAGATAGATGATCTTCGCCGGGCGTGAGGGCGGCAAGAAACCGAAAGTACACGCACCGGGTTGCCGGATCCATTGACCGGGCAGTCACAATACTAGTCCCACGGCAGGCGGCGGGCTTAATCAGGCTTAATCCGAAGCTGCGGACTCCGCAAAGGCCTGGCGGTGGACGGTGGCTACGCGCTGGATGATCGTGATGAGGCTGGCCAGGGCCAGGAGTCCAAGCGTCACCAGAAGAACCACCGGGGGCAATCCCAGGCCGGTAAATCCGGTGACCACGAGCACCGAAACCAGTCTCTCGGCGCGCTCGGCGATGCCCACATTCGCCGTGAAGCCAAGGGATTCGGCCTTGGACCGCGCATACGAGACCACCATGCCCAAAACGAGGCACAGCATGGCGGCGACGGCGATGGCGTAATCGTCGCCCCCGGTGAAGAACCAGATGGCCACACCCGCGAACAGCGCGCCGTCGGCGATCCTGTCCAGGGTGGAGTCCAGGAAGTTTCCCCAGCGGCCGCCGGTGTCCCGCAGCCGGGCCATAATGCCGTCAAGCACGTCCGAGAAAATGAACGCGGTAATGAACAGGGTCCCCCACCAGAGCTGGCCGAGGGGGTAGAAGACCAACGCACCCACCACCACGCCGGCGGTTCCGATGACCGTCACAGCATCAGGGGAAACACCGATTTTCAGGAGCCAGCGCGCAAGCGGAGTGAAAAGCGCGGTGAAAAACCCGCGCGCATGCCTATTCAGCATCCGTCTCCCCGGGCCAGGCCTCTGCAACCTGCTGGCGGACTTCATCCAGGGTCTGCGTGATGGCCTTGGTCTGGGCAATGATGGGGAAGAAGTTGCCGTCCCCGCCCCAGCGCGGCACGATGTGCTGGTGCAGGTGCGCGGCGATTCCTGCCCCGCCAACTACGCCCTGGTTCATGCCGAGGTTGAACCCGCCCGGGTTCGCCACCTTGCGCAGGACCCGCATGGCCGTCTGGGTGATCTCCGCAAATTCCGCGGTCTCTTCCACCGTGAGGTCCGTGTAGTCCGGGACATGCCGGTACGGGCAGACCAGGAGGTGCCCCGGATTGTAGGGAAACAGGTTGAGGACCACGTAACTGGTCTTCCCCCGGTAGACGATCAGGGCTTCCTCGTCAGTCCGGCCCGGACCCACGCAGAAGGGACAGTCGAACTCGCCCTTGAACTGGTGCTGGCCGCCCTTGATGTAGGCCATCCGGTGCGGAGTCCACAGGCGCTGGAAAGCATCCGGCACGCCCGCGAGCTCAAAGTCATCTGTCACGCCGGCATCCCCTGGATAGCCTGCGCCTGTGTTCTCCTGCACCGTGTTCTTATCCGTTTCCGCTAGCTGGTCCGGTTACGGACGGCTTCCGTGATCCGCTTGACGGCCTCGGCCACCGGCACGCCGTTGTCCTGGCTCCCGTCACGGAAACGGAAGGACACCGCGCCCGCCTCGGCGTCGTCGCCGCCGGCGATCAGGACAAACGGGATCTTGTCCTTGCTGGCGGTGCGGATCTTCTTGGGGAACCTGTCCGAGGACGTATCCACCTCTGCGCGGATGCCCGCCGCCTTGAGCTGGTCAACGACGTCGAACATGTATTCGTTGAACGTTTCGGCCACCGGGATGCCCACCACCTGCACGGGGGAAAGCCACGCGGGGAACGCGCCGGCGTAGTGCTCGGTGAGGACACCCATGAACCGCTCGATGGAACCGAAGAGCGCACGGTGGATCATCACAGGACGCTGGCGCGTGCCGTCAGCTGCCTGGAATTCCAGCTCGAAGCGTTCCGGGAGGTTGAAGTCCAGCTGGATGGTGGACATCTGCCAGGTTCGCCCGAGTGCATCCTTGGTCTGGACGGAGATCTTCGGGCCGTAGAAGGCCGCGCCGCCCGGATCCGCGACGAGTTCCAGGCCGGATTCCTCGGCCACTTCGGCGAGTGTCCGGGTAGCTTCTTCCCAGGCTGCGTCTTCGCCGACGTACTTCTCCGGGTCCTTGGTGGACAGCTCCAGGTAGAAGTCGTTCAGGCCGTAGTCCTTCAGCAGGTCGAGCACGAACTTCAGGGTCTTGGTGAGTTCGTCCTTCATCTGCTCGCGGGTGCAGTAGATGTGGGCGTCGTCCTGTGTCATGCCACGGACCCGGGTCAGGCCGTGTACCACGCCGGACTTTTCGTACCGGTAGACCGAACCGAACTCGAAGAGACGCAGGGGCAGTTCGCGGTAGGACCGTCCACGCGAGCGGAAGATCAGATTGTGCATGGGGCAGTTCATCGGCTTCAGGTAGTAGTCCTGGCCGGGCTTGCGCACGGTGCCGTCCTCGTTGAGTTCCGCGTCCACATGCATGGCCGGGAACATGCCCTCCTTGTACCAGTCCAGGTGGCCCGAGACTTCGTACAGGTGACCCTTGGTGATGTGGGGCGTGTAGACGAACTCGTAGCCGGCGTCGACGTGGCGCTGGCGGGAGTAGTCCTCCATCTCCTTGCGGATAATGCCGCCCTTGGGGTGGAACACGGGCAGGCCGGAGCCCAGCTCGTCAGGGAAGGAGAACAGGTCAAGTTCGACGCCGAGCTTGCGGTGGTCGCGCCGCTCAGCCTCGGCGATGCGCTCCTGGTAGGCCTTGAGCGCTTCCTTGGTGGGCCAGGCGGTGCCGTAGATGCGCTGCAGCTGCTGGTTCTTCTGGTTGCCCAGCCAGTACGCGGAGGAGGATCGGGTCAGGGCGAAGGCGTTGGAGATGAGCTTGGTGTTGGGCAGGTGCGGGCCGCGGCAGAGGTCGCACCAGACCGTGGTGCCCTCTTTGCGCTCGACATTGTTGTAGATGGTGATGTCGCCGGCGCCGACCTCGACGTTGACGCCCTCGCCGGCTTCGGCGGCGTTGTTCTTCTTCCCCAGGAGTTCGAGCTTGTAGGGCTCGTTCTTCATGGCCTCGCGGGCCTCGTCCTCGCTGACCACGCGGCGGACGAACTTCTGGTTCTGGTTGACGATCTTGAGCATCATCTTCTCGAGGGTCTTGAGGTCCTCGGGGGTGAACGGTTCTGCGACGTCGAAGTCGAAGTAGAAGCCGTCGGTGATGTACGGGCCGATGCCCAGCTTGGCGTCCGGGCGCAGCTGCTGCACGGCCTGGGCCATGACGTGGGCGGTGGAGTGGCGGAGTACGTCCAGTCCGTCCGGGGAATCGATGGTGACGCCCTCGATCTCGGCGCCCTCGGGCAGCTCCTGGTCCAGGTCCTTCAGCTCGCCGTTGACGCGGGCAACAACAACATCGCGGCGCTCAAAGAAGAGTTCCGCACCGGTTGTCCCGGTAGTCACCTTGGTCTCTTCGCCATCGACGATGAGGGTGATCTGCTGGGCATCTGACACGGGTGTCTCCTATTCAAAGTTTTAGGCTTCATAGCTTGCGGCGTACGGGGACCACAGCCAGCCATCGTCAATGCTATCGGGTTCCCGGGAGGCCGACCAACGGGACCGCGGCCGCTCAGCCGCCCATTCCGGTAATCGCCAGGCTTCGGCTGATCCCGTCCAAAGGATGCGGCACATCGGTGCTCTCCACCCGATCCGCCGCGAACGGCAGGGATTCCACCCGGCTCAGGTCCCAGGCCATGCTGGCGCTCAGGCTGATTCCCCGGGGACCTGTCCGCCGGGTGGTGCCCCGGATCAGCAGCAGCCTGGTGCCGAACAGCAGCAGCCCCGCCTGTTCCTGGGCTTCATGGAAAAACACGGAGTCGACGCAGCCGGTGCCATCGTCGATGCTGATGAACACCACCCGCCGGCCGCCACGCATGGGCGGTGTCTGGGTGGCGATGCGCACCCCGGCCACCAGCACCTCGGTGCCGTTGCGCAGGCTCAACAGTTTGTCTGCAGTGGTGACCCCCAGCCGGTCCAGCATGGGCCGGTGGCTGTCCATCAGGTGCCCGCTGACATCAATGGCCATCAGGTCCAGTTCTGCCCGGACGTTTTCCACCAGGGTGGGCGCGGGAAGCCCGGGCTTGACGTTCCGCAGCTCCACATCCCCCAGCGGCAGGGACAGCTGCCCGTCCATGATGTCGAGGCCCTTCCGGGTACCGCCCGCGGCCTGGAGCTGTTGCAGGTGCTGGACGAGGTCTGCGCGGTTGGCGGCGCCTCCCGATTCACGGTGCAGGGAGTCAAAGGCACCCAGCTGGGCGAGCCTTTTGATGCTTGGCTTGCTCAGCCTGGACCGGGCACGGAGGTCAGCCAGGGAGTCGTAGGGCTGGCCGGCGACAATCCGCTTGAGCTCGGTCCCGGACAGGCCATAGATGCCGTTAAGGCTCAGCCTGATCCCCAGCTTGCCGGCGTCCGGCCCGTCCGTCACCCGTTCCACCCGGTACTCGGCCTGGCTGCGGTTGATGTCCAGCGGCAGGATGGGGATGCCCAGCCTGCGGGCCTCGGCCACCAGCAGCCGTTTGGGGTACATTCCGGGATCGTGTTCCCACAGCCCGGCTAGGAAAGCCTCGGGGTGGTGCGTCTTGAGCCAGGCGGACTGGTAGGTGGGAACGGCAAATGCCGCACCGTGCGCCTTGCAGAAGCCGAAACTGCCAAAGGCTTTCAGGGTCCCCCAGACCTTGTCCACCACTTCCGGGGAGTACCCCTTGACCCGGGCCTCCTTGCGGAAGAACTCTTCCACTTTCAGCTCGTGGACCTCGTTGCCGAGCGCCCGGCGGAACTCATCCGCGCGTGCCAGGCCGCAGCCGGTCATCACGTGGAAGGTTTTCAGGATCTGTTCATGGAAGACAGTGACGCCATGGGTTTCCTGCAGCACGGGTTTCAGGTCCGGGTGCGGGTACACCTCCGGCGCGAAGCCGTGCCGGTGCTCCAGGAAAGGCCGCACCATGTCCGATTTCATGGGGCCTGGCCGGAACAGCGAAATGTCGATGATGAGGTCATTGAACTCACGCGGCGCCAGCTTGCCGATCAGTTCACGCTGGCCGGGTGACTCGATCTGGAAGCAGCCCAGGGTGTGGGTGCTGCGGATCAGTTCGTAGGTTGGTTCATCATCCAGCGGCACGGCGTTGAGGTCGATGTGGCCGTTCTCGGCGATGTAGTCCGGCCCGGTCCCGTCAGGACCTGCAGGGTGGGCCCCTGCCGCCACCACTTCCGCTTTGGAAGGATGGATCCGGATGACTTCCCGGACGGCAAACGCCATCGCGCTCTGCATCCTGACCCCCAGGACATCAAGCTTGAGCATGCCCATGGGATCCATGTCGTGTTTATCGAACTGGCTCATGGGCAGCCCCAGCCCGCTGGGCTGCACAGGGGTCCGGTCAAGCAGCGTGGCATCGCCCAGGATCACCCCGCAGGGATGCATGGAGATATGACGGGGCAGCCGGTCCAGCCGTTCCGTGAGGTCCACCAGCAGGTCAAGCTGCTGGTTTTCGGCGAAGTCCCGTTGTTCCACCCGCCCGGCGAACTCCCGCAGCTCAGGTTTCTCAACCAGTGCCTCACGGAATTTCCGGGCCGAAAAACGCCACAGCTGCTTGGCTATCTCACCGACGTCGTCATCGTCCATCCCCAGGGCCATCCCGGCGTCGCGGACGGCACCGCGTGCGCGGTACCCGTTCTGCATGCTCATCAGCGTGACGCGCTCGGAACCGAATCGGTCAAAGATCCGCCGGTACACGTTGTGCCGTTCGGCGCTTTCGACGTCGATGTCGATGTCCGGCAACGTGGCCCGGTCCCGGGACAGGAAACGTTCGAAGATCAGGTCGTGTTGCAGGGGGTCCACCTGGCTGACATCAATCAGGTAGTTGACCAGGCTGGAGGCCCCGGAACCGCGGGCGGCTGCCCTGACCCCCATGTCCATGATCATCCGGGAGACCTCCGCGACCGTGAGGAAATAGGAGGAAAACCCGAGGTTCCTGATGATTCCCAGCTCGTGCTCCAGCCGCGAGCGCATGTCCTTGTGGGCTGAGCCTGATATTCCGGGGAACCGCCTGCTGATCCCGGCCTCACAGCGCTGCACCAGTTCATCGTGCGGGTCCCGGCTGATGCCTATGACCGATGCCTCGGGGACCACCGGCTGCTTCCAGCCCATGTCAGTCACCGGGTCAATCCGGCAGAAGTCGGCGAGCGCCTCGGTCTGCGCCATCAGCTGTTTGAGGTCCGCTGCGCCATACCCTGCGGCGCGGATGATTTCCTTGCCGAGCTGAAGCATCTGCGCTGAGGATTTGAGCCAGGCCTGCCCGTTGGGCTGGAGCAGCGGTTCGGCCGCGAGCTCGGGGAGGGACTTCAGCGTCCGGGCGGAGTCGAGCACGTCAGCTGTGGCGGCGCCGTCCTCTGCGCAGTAGCGGACAGCGTTGGTGAGCACGGCGGGTACGTGGTGTTCTTCCGCGAGTTTGAGCATTCGTACTGCGTGGGCGGTGCTCAGGGGCGCTCCGGGGGCAGTGAGCTGGGAAACGACTTCCGCCACCAGGGTTCTTGGGGGCATGGCGTCCAGCCAGCTTTTGAAAAGGGTGCGCGGACGGAGGTAGCGCCGGCCGCTCATGGCCCGTCCAACGTCGGAATCCGGGCCGATCAGGACCGTCAGGACCGGTTTCAGGGTTTTGGGGTCGAGCGTGCGGGAGGCGAGTTCGGCGCGGGTGACCGCCACGGGCACCGCTCCCCCGGCTTTGCCGGAGGTGCGGGCATGGGCATCGGACACCAGCCGGCACAGTGCGCGGTAGCCCGCCCCGTTGTTGTGGCCGCGGGCGAGCACCACCACCCTGCCGGCGAGCTGGGTGCGGTGGTCGCCGTCGTCGTCGAAAACCGCAAGGTCCACCCCCACGATGGGGTCGATGCCGGCTTCCATGCAGGCTTTGAGGTGTTTGATGGTGCCGTAGAGGCCGTCCCTGTCCGTGCAGGCGAGCGCGGTTGCGCCGTCCGCGGCGGCAACCTGGGCCAGTTCGTCGGGCCAGGCAACGCCATAGTGTGCACTGAAGGCCGTGGAAACGTGAAGGTGGGAGAAGCTCATGCTGTTTGTGGCCGGAGGGCGTCGTGGATCCGCAGGAGCCTCCAGCGGCCGCTGCCGGTATGCCGGCTCAGGTCCAGGGTGAGCGGCTCTCCTGCATCCCGGGGGCCGGCACCCCGCGGGTCCGCCTGCACTTGGACGCGCCAGATTTCGTGGTCCACCAGCCCCGGCCCGCTGCCGAGCGGCGCACGGCGTTCCTCGGCCCACCACTGCCGGCGTTCATACCACCGGACGGGCTCGGCGCACACCGTGTAGTGCCGTCCGGCCCACTGGAGGTTCAGCGGCTGGCCGGCGGGGGTGCAGACAACGTCCACGGACTCGCTGAACATACCCATGGGCGCCTCCCGGAACTGAACGGAGCTGATGCAAAATGCTGATGCAAAAGCAAGGTATTCGAATACATGTTCGAATACCTTGAGTCTACGACGACGCTCCGACAAAACCTAGACAGGGGTGGACGGACGGGCAGCAGGGAGGCAGGATTGTGGCATGAGCACCAATGACGCACTCCTCAAGCACGTAAGCATCAAGGCCCAGGACGAAAAGCTCGTGGCAACCTTTGATATCGACGGCAACATACCGGGGGCAGGTGCGTACGTAGTGGGACTGGTGGCGGCGAGCCCTGATTACTCATCGCAAAGACGCTTGGGCATTGAGTTCATGAACGGGGAGGCCATTGCCTTCTACTCGTTCAGCCATGACCAGAGCGCCGAGGAAAACTATGATCTTGGCGGCGTGACGCACTCGGGCAGCACCATCACCGGCAACTTCCCCGTCGCGGCCGTCCATGGCCTGGGCAAGGGCCACATCATGTCGGCCTTCAGCGAGGCTGACGGCCGGGAGTTCCAGTCGGGCGTCGCCGTCGACGAAGCGCTCTAAGTCGACGAAACGCTCTAGGGAACACCGCGGCAGGTGCTGCCGGAACCGTGTCCGGACAGCACCCGGCGCGTCGTCAGCTGCTTTCTTTGTGGACCTTCATTTCGAGTTCAATGAACCCCGAGATCATGGCCCGGTACGTTGATTCCACGATGTCCGGGTCAATGTCCTTCTTTTCCGCGGCGGCCCGGACATGCTCGATCACCCGTTCCACCCGGCCGGGGGCGCGGACTTCAGCGTCGTCCCCTTTCAGGGTTCCGGCGATCCGGATCAGGCGTTCACGCCGCGCAATGAGGGTGACAATCTGCTCGTCAACTTCGTCGACCGCAATCCGAACCGCAGCGAGCTGTTCTTTGTCGGCCAAAGCGTCCCTATCGTTTCCTTGAATTGTTGCCATCAACTGAGAGTATCGAAGCATGCAGCCCAGAGTCGACTTCATCTCACTAGGCGTTCGCAGTGTTGACGCCTCCCGCCGGTTCTACGCGGAGGGCCTCGGCTGGCCTGTCCACCGCGAGTTTCCCGGCGATGTGGTGTTCATCCAGGTCAACCACGGCCTCATCCTTTCCCTGTGGGACGCCGCGCAGATGCACGCCGAGGCGGGGGTAGGTGCCCCCGGCCCGGTCCCCTGCATCACGCTCAGCCACAACCTGCCCAGCACCGAGGCGGTGGACCGGGTCATGGCGGAAGCGGCATCGGCCGGGGCAACTATCGTCGCCGCGCCGGTCACCCAGCCCTGGGGCGGGTACAGCGGCTATTTCGCCGATCCGGACGGCTTCCGCTGGGAAGTTGCCTACAACCCCACGTGGACAGTGGACGACGCCGGCAAGGTCACCGTTTAGGGGCATGTGGCCCCGAGTGCCGGTTTAGAACAAGGCTTCCACCGGCCGGATCAGTTCCGGGGAGTTGTTGCGTACGTTGCCCACCTCGGTGCCTACCGAATCCACATGCCAGTCGGCCGCGACTTCCTTCACGTGGGCCCGGACCAGGTCCACGAGGAAGGCGGCGTCATCGATCTGCGGATCAAGCCACGACGCCATCGTGGCCCGGTCCATGGGCAGCGGCACGCGGTCGTGCAAGGCGGTGAGCTTGCCGAAAATTGTGGACTCGGCACCGGGCGGCGGGGTGTCTGCCGTCAGGATGGATGTGGAGAGCATCCACCGTCCGGGATCACCCTCGGCCTTGGACGGATCCTTCCACCACTCATACAGGCCCGCGAACACCAGCCCGCTGCCTTTGCCTGGATGGACGTAGTAGGGCTGTTTGGCTTTGCCGGTGCCCTGCTTCCATTCGTAGTACCCGTCCGCCGGGACGGCGCAGCGACGTGACTTCACGGCCTTGCGGAAGGCCGGCTTCTCCAGCACAGTCTCGCTCCGCGCGTTGATCATCTTGGGGCCGATGCCCGGATCCTTCGCCCAGGACGGCACCAGGCCCCAGCGGGCCACATGCAGCTGCCGCACGGGGCCGTCGTCGATCAGCCGTTCCAGGACGATCGGCACGTGGTCGGTCGGCGCCACGTTCCATGACGGCGGAAGGTGCACTTCCTCTTCCAGCTGGGCATCAAAGTCGGCCAGCAAGTCACCCACGGCCCGTGCCATCACATAGCGTCCACACATGGCTCCAGCATGCCATCAGCGTTATGTACTGTCATCCGGCACCGCATCCGCCGGGCAGGCTCAGGGAATAGCCCGCCGCGGGTTACCGTTGACAGGAACGAACCCCCTCAACGATTTCAGGAGAGCTCCGTGGACTTTACCCCCGAGAACGGCACCATCACCATGTTTTCCACCACCTGGTGCGGCTACTGCAACCGGCTGAAGAAGCAGCTGGACGCGCAGGGCATCGGCTACACGGAAATCAACATCGAAGAGGTGGAGGGCACAGCCGACCTCGTGGAGAAGCTCAACGGCGGCAACCGCACCGTCCCCACCGTGCTCTTCCCGGACGGCACCGCCGCCACCAACCCCTCCGCTGCCGAGGTAAAGAGCCGCCTCGCAGCCTGACCACGGCAGCTCGTGTGGTAGACAGAACGGGACCAACATCCGTGTTGGTCCCGTTCTGTCTATCTGCATTGAGGGAGCCTTTCGTGGTCCATAAAGTCAAAGGTGTCGTAGCCCGCTCCAAAGGGGCCCCGGTCACTCTGGAGACCATCCTGGTCCCGGAACCGGGCCCGGGCGAGGCCCTGGTGGACATCATCACCAGCGGCGTCTGCCACACCGACCTGCACTACAAACTGGGCGGCATCAGCGATGACTTCCCGTTCCTCCTGGGCCACGAGGCCACCGGAGTGGTCAGCGCCGTGGGCCCCGACGTCACGGACGTCGCCCCGGGCGACCGCGTGGTGCTCAACTGGCGGGCCGTCTGCGGCAACTGCCGCGCGTGCAACCGCGGCCAGGCACAGTACTGCTTCAACACCCTCAACGCCACCCAGAAGATGACGCTTGAGGACGGCACCGAACTGTCCGCCGCCCTGGGCATCGGCGCGTTCATCGAAAAGACCCTCGTGGCCGCCGGCCAGTGCACCAAGGTCGATCCCGACGCCGATGCTGCCGCCATCGGCCTGCTCGGCTGCGGCGTCATGGCCGGACTGGGCGCCGCCATCAACACCGGGGGCGTCAAGCGCGGTGATACGGTCGCCGTCATCGGCTGCGGCGGTGTGGGCGTGGCCGCCATCGCCGGCGCCGCGCTCGCCGGCGCAACCACCATCATCGCCGTCGACATCGACGCGAAAAAGCTGGACCGTGCCAAGGGCCTCGGCGCCACCCACACCGTGGACTCCTCCGCAACGGACCCTGTCGAGAAAATCCGGGAACTCACCGGCGGCTTCGGCGCTGACGTGGTGATTGACGCCGTCGGGCGCCCCGAAACGTACAAGCAGGCGTTCTACGCCCGCGACCTCGCCGGCACCGTGGTGCTGGTGGGCGTCCCGACGCCGGAGATGACCCTGGAGCTGCCCCTGCTGGACGTCTTCGGCCGCGGCGGCTCGCTGAAGTCCTCCTGGTACGGCGACTGCCTGCCGTCCCGGGATTTTCCCATGCTGATCAGCCTCTACAAGCAGGGCAAGCTGGACCTGGATGCATTCGTGACCGAGCGGATCACCATCGACCAGGTGGAGGAAGCGTTCGAGAAGATGCACTCCGGTTCCGTGCTGCGTTCGGTGGTGGAACTGTGAGCGTCCGGATCGATCGTCTCGTCACGTCCGGAACGTTTTCGCTCGACGGCGGTACCTGGGATGTGGACAACAACGTCTGGATCGTGGGCAACGAGGAGGAATGCGTGGTGATCGACCCCGCGCACGATGCCAAGGCCGTAGCCGCGGCCGTCGGTGGCCGGAAGCTCAAGGCGATCCTGCTGACCCACGGCCACGACGACCACATCCGTTCAGTAGCTGACTTCTGGGACCTCGTCCAGGCACCGATCCACCTCCACCGGGAAGACTGGATGCTGTGGCGGAACGTCTACCCGGATGTGGAACCCGACGTCGCCATCAAGCACGGCGACGTCATTGAAGTGGCGGGGGCCAGCCTGACGGCCCTGCACACCCCCGGTCACTCGCCCGGCTCGGTGTCCTTCCACCTGGCTGACGGACCCGACGGCGAGGGCTCGCTCTTCAGCGGCGACACCCTGTTCCAGGGCGGCCCCGGCGCCACGGGCAGGTCCTACAGCGACTTCCCCACCATCATCGAGTCGATCCGGACGTGGCTGCTGCCGCTCCCGGCCGAAACGGTGGTCCGGACCGGCCACGGCGCCAGCACCACCATCGGGGTCGAAGCCCCGCACCTGGACGAATGGATCGCCCGGGGCCACTAAAGGGGCCCCGGGCGGCCTGAAACCGGGCCAGCCGGCCCGGCAAGCGCGGGCTACGCCTCCCGAGTATCCAATCCTGCATAGCTGCTGAAGTCGGCATGCTGGAGGGAGGCGTGGCCCGCGTACGCGGCAATAACGGCGTCCTCAACATCCTGGACCATGAGGCCAGGCACCAGATCGTTGGCCGCGCCGGCGGTGGCCGGGTCCCAATCCAGGCCCAGGGCTGCATAGCTGTCCGTCAGGACGCTGCGGATGGGGGCGGAATTTTCCACCACGATCACGGAACTGAACAGCCACCCGCCGCTCACCACGCGCTGCGCTGTGCCCACGAGCTTGATCCGGTGCGCCGGGTCGTCCGGGTGGGTGCCGTGAACGCTGAA
The DNA here is from genome assembly GCF_054510755.1 of Pseudarthrobacter sp. MDT3-1. Taxonomy (NCBI): domain Bacteria; kingdom Bacillati; phylum Actinomycetota; class Actinomycetes; order Micrococcales; family Micrococcaceae; genus Pseudarthrobacter; species Pseudarthrobacter sp. MDT3-1. The sequence continues at coordinate 59,102 of NZ_JBTNDX010000006.1, forward strand.
CTCCCCGGGGCAGTACTCCCCCGGAATTTCGCCAACCGCTGCCTGCACACCGACGTCCCGCAGGGACTGCGCCAGCAGCTCACCAAAGAAGCTGAACCGGCCCTTGGAACCGGCAATGGCGTCCGCATGGGGCATCACATGGTCCACCACCAGCGTGCCCTCGTGGTAGGCGGCGGCGCGTCCGCCGGCCTTCCGCACCAGGGGTTCGAATCCGTGCTCGCGGCAGGCCCGGGCGGCCGCGTCGAAGCCGGGCAGGCGGGTATCCCGCTGGCCGAAGGCAACAGTCGGCGCGGGCCGGTACAGCCGCAGCGTGGGGCCGATCCTGCCGGTCTTCGCCTGGGTCAGCAGTTCGAGGCCGAATTCCAGGTCACGTGCGGCGCCGAGGGAATGATCCTGCCGCACCACGGTGAGCGTCCGGAGTCCCGCTTCGGCGTCCTGCATATTGCTAAGCTCCCTTATGGTCATATTGCAATTCCTTGTCGTCGCGGCTGCGTTCGCGGTCATCGACGCCGTCTGGCTCAAGCTCATGAACCCGTTCTACCGCAGCCACATCGGTGACCTGCTCGCAGACAAGCCACACTTAGGTTACGCCGTGGCTTTCTATGTCATGTACATAGCGGGGATTGTCTTCTTTGCGCTGCGGCCGGCGCTCGACGGCGGCAGCTGGCTGACCGCCGTCGGCTATGGGGCCGCCCTGGGCGCCTTTGCCTACGCGACGTATGACCTGACGAATGCCGCCACGCTCAAGACGTGGCCGGTGCAGCTCATTGTTGTGGACATCCTGTGGGGTGCCGCCCTGACGGGACTGTCCACCCTCGCCGGCTGGCTGGTGTTCCGCGCCACCTGACATCCAGCGGTGTATTGCTGCACCGTCCCCCATCGGGTGGCTAAACTCAGGAACTGGGTCCACCCGCTACTCCTCAGAAGAGGTAATCCACTGATACGCGTCATTAGCTACAACCTCCGCAAGCACCAGGCCAGTGGGGAACTGGTTGATCTTGCCCAGAACTTCGGCGTCGATGCCCTGTGCCTCCAGGAGTGTGACACCTCGGACCTGCCGGACACGCTGGGTCCGCTGCAGCTCGCCGACTCCACCAAGGGCAACCGCCTTGGGCTGGCCATTTACTACCGGCCTGACCGGTTCACGGCCCACGGCACCAAGACCTTCGCGCTCAAAAAGTCCCTGCACGACATGGTCCTGGCGCCCGCCCATGAGCGCCTCATCGGCACGCGCGTGCGGGACAACGAGACCGATCACGAACTGGTTATCGCCTCGTTCCACGCCGCTCCGCTGACCGCCACCAACTCGCTGCGGCGCAACCAGATCCACGCGGCCCACGCGGAACTCCTGGGTATGGGCACCGGCCTTATGACTCTGATGGTGGGTGACTTCAACTACCCCTTCTTCACCAAGAACCTCAACGAACACATGAAGAACACCGGCTACGAACTCTCCCTCAGCGACCGCAGGACCTACACCCGCTACAAAGTATTCAAGGGCCACTTCGACTTTGCCACGTCCCTGGGACTGAACATCGAGAATGTGGAAACCCTGCCCCGCGGCGCCTCCGACCACCTGCCGATTCTGGTGACCGCCGAATATGGCCAGGATTCGACGCCGTTCCAGGAGCCCCCCGCGTCCTGATTTCACCAATTTGGAGGCCCGAGTGCGGCACGACTGGATCAACAAGGCGCTACCGGGCGTTGGTGTTGCGCGTGGCTACAAACGGTCCTGGCTGAAGTCGGACCTGGTGGCCGGGGCGGCCTTGAGCGCAGCCCTGGTGCCGGCAGGGATGGCGTACGCCGAGGCCAGCGGGCTTCCTGCGGTGAACGGGCTGTACGCCTCCGTGGTGCCCATGATCTTCTATGCCGTGTTCGGGCCATCCCGGGTTGTCATTGTGGGGCCGGACTCGGCGCTGGCCCCCATGATCGCGGCCGCCATCCTTCCGCTGGCCGGGCAGGATCCGGAGAAGGCGGTGACCATGGCCGGAGTGCTGGCCATCCTGATCGGCGTCTTCCTGATAGCCGGCCGGATCTTCAAGCTGGGGTTTGTGACCGGATTGCTGTCCCGGCCGATCCGCGTCGGGTACCTGAACGGCATCGCACTGGCCGTCACCGTAAGCCAGCTTCCGCGGCTGCTGGGGATCGATGTCTCGGCCGATGGCCTCTTTGAGCGCCTCACGTCCCTGGCGGACGCCGTCCTCAGCGGCGGTATCAATCCCATCGCCCTGGCTGTGGGTGCCGGCAGTGTGGCCGTCATTGTCGCCGGCCGTTTTCTTCCGTGGAAGGTGCCCAGCGTCCTGTTCGCGGTGGCCGGCTCCATCGCCGCAGTGGCCGTACTGGGCCTGGCCGGACAGCTGCCCATGGTGGGCGCCCTGCCGCAGGGACTCCCGGCCCCTGCGCTGGGCGGAATTGGCGTGGACGAGGTCCTGTCGCTCGTGGGCCCTGCAGCAGGCATCGCGCTGATTGCTTTTGCGGACACCTCCACTTTGTCCAAGAGCCTCGCAGCGCGACGCGGAGCGAGGGTCAACGGCAATGAGGAAATGGGGGCCTTGGGCATCGCCAACGTGGCAACCGGGGTGCTGGGCGGCTTTCCGGTGAGCGGAAGTTCCTCCCGCACCCCGATTGTGCTCGACGCCGGGGCGAAGACGCAGCTCAGCGGTGTGGTGGCAGCCTTGCTCGTAGTCCTTTTTATGGTCGCCACACCGGGGGTGACGGCTTTCCTTCCCACCGCCACGCTCGCCGCCGTGGTGATCGTGGCGGCGTCTTCGCTGGTTGACGTGCGAACGCTCGTGCGCCTCGTCAGGATGAGCCGGCTGGAGGCCCTCCTCCTGGTGGTTACATTCCTCGGCGTCGCCTTTGTAGGGGTCCTGCCGGGAATTGCCGTGGCCATTGGACTGTCCCTTCTGGCCTTTGTCCAGCGCGCCTGGGATCCCTACCGCACTGAGCTGGCCAGCGTGGCGGACGTTCCGGGCTTCCATGACCTGGACCGGCATCCCGAAGGCCGGCGGGTGGAGGGCCTGGTGATTGCCCGTTTCGATGCACCGTTGTTCTTTGCCAACGGGGAAGTGTTCGCCGAGCACATCCACGGCCTGGTGGACGCTGCGCCCTGGCCGGTGAAGTGGGTCATTGTGGCAGCCGAGCCGATCACAGGCCTTGATACGACAGCGCTGGATGAGCTCGTTCTGCTCGACGATGAACTGGCGCAGGACGGTATCAGCTTGGTCTTCGCAGAAATGAAGGGACCGATCAAGGACCGCCTGATCCGGTTCGGGGCGAGCGCACGGTTCACTGCGGACCATTTCTTCCCCACCCTGCGCAATGCGGTGCACAGCTACAAAAGCATTACCGGCGCCGACTAGTCACAGGGACAGGTAGTCACAGCGGTCCGGTAGTCACGGGCAAGGCCGTCAGGTCCGGCGAAGCGTCAGGATCTGTTCGGCACGGCCGAACGGGCCCTGAAGATCGTGCAGGACGGTGGACGTGAGGCCAATCCCGTCGGTTCCGAAGGAGACGGCGTTGTCCAAGCCAAGCCATTCGCCGTCGGGCCTGCGGTACATGTGGATCTGCAGGTCCAGGTTGGGGAACGCATAGCTGTCCTTGCCCGGCGGGACCCTGGCCGCGATCCCGTTGGCTGTGTCAACGAGGCCCATCAGGCGGGCCAGGTCGCCGCTGTCGGCTTTATCCGTCAGGGGGTGCTGCGTGCGGAGCCAGACGATGCCGGCGCCGGGCCGGTGGCCCTCGGCCACGCGCATCTCCAGGGACCGGATATAGCCGCCTGGCCAGATGGCGGCGCCGTCGAACGGTTTGCATTCATCCGGTGCCGGGATGGCAGTGTCCTCGACGGCGGCAACCGCGGACGTGTCGCTGGTGATCATCCGCCACGCGGTGGCGCGGATGGCCACCCGCCCGTTGGCTACCAGTTCTGCCTGCAGGAGCTCGATGGTCCGGCCGGGGCGGAGGGTGGTGGTTTCGATGTGGAACCCGCCGCCCGGGATCAGGCCCAGGATCTCGTAGCTCAGCCGGGCCATGCGCATGTCGGCGCGCGGCTCGTGGCGCTCCAGGCTGTCCGCCATCAGTCCGGACGCTGGCGCCATGTGCTGTTCGTGCTCGTTCCAGGCCCCTTGGGCGTGGATGGTGGAGCGGAATTGGCCGTCGCCCTGCGCCTGGTAGTAGAAATCGCCGTCGGCCAGTTCCGGGAGTGCAGCAGTCAACATTGACCCTTTCGCTTTGTTCTTGTGTGGCTCAGCCCACCCTATCCGCTGTGCCTGCCTCGGCTCGGTCGGCAGCGCTCCCCCGCGACCGGCGCCGCCGCCGTACCAGCAGCCAGGCGATAAGTCCGGCCGCTGCGGCGGCCAGCACAACAATCCCCCACGGGGAGCCGGCAGCCAGCGCCAGCCACGCCTCCACGGCGGCGAGCCCGATGGTGGCGTAGAGCAGTGCCCAGAGGATGGAACCGGCGACGGCGGCGGGAAGGTAGCGCCGCAACGGCATCTTCGCAGCGCCGGCGGCGAGGTTGACGGCGGTCTGCAGGCCGATGGTCAGGAACGAAAGCGTCACGGCGAGTGGTCCCCACCGGCGGACCAGCTCCTTCGCGTGGACGGCACGCCGGCCGTTCCAGGACGACGCGAACCGCGTGTGTTCCATGCCTGCTGCGGCTCCCCGGCCGATCCAGTACGTCGCATTCACGCGCAGCATAACAATCGCGAACAGGCTGGCTGCCGCCACGCCGAAGGGCAGATCCCGGAACTGGTCCATGGGGTCAGGCCGCAGGCTGCGGTCGGGCCCCGACGGCGAGCTGCAGGTCCGCGAAAATGCCGCCGTTGAGCCGGAAGGCGTGGGCGGCGTGCGCGAGCACCTCCTCGGTCCCGTCCTTGTCCAGCTGGGCAGTGAGGGCAGCGACGGCGGCCGCGTCCATCCTGCCCTTGAGCAGGTCGCCCATAAACGGGGACGACTCAGCTTCTTCGTGGGCCGCACTGGTGGACTGTGTGAGCAACACGGAGAGCGGGGCGGTCATGTTCTTCCTCATGCGCAGCAGGGGGTCGGAACACCATTATGGCGCACCGCACTTAGGCAACCCTAATCTCGCCCTTCCAGCATGCGCGTCCGCAGGTCCGGCCACGATTTTGCGAAACCGGGATGGAGCTCCTTCGCGTCCACCTCGTCCAACCGAACCCACTGGAGTTCGAGGCTTTCCGGATCGCTGATTACGGGCTCAAAAGGCGCGGTCACCAGCACTACAACGGTGGTGTAGGACCAGTAGCCCAAGTCCAGCACAGACGTGAAGAGGACGCTCACATCCGCGGCCGGTACCGCGGCTTCCTCGTGCGCCTCGCGGAGGGCCCCGGTGACTGCGTCCTCGCCCTGGTGCAATGCTCCGCCGGGCAGTCCCCAGGTACCACCGTTATGGCTCCACAGCGCGCGGTGCTGCAGGAGAACGCCCTTGCCGGGGTCATAAGCCAGCACGCCCGCGGCACCGAACCTGCCCCAGAACTTGCCGCCGCCGCCCTCCACCCAGGCGTCACCGGGGTCCCGCGGACCGGTCCGGGCCGGTGGAATCGTGAGGTTCGCGTCAGTGGACGTGGCAGCCAAGGAGTGATCCATTCCACCAGTCTGACAGGTGCCCGGTGGCCCGGACGCGCGGCCGCCCGCGGCGCGTCAGCCGGCCTGTCCCGCGTGACCGCGTTCGACGGCGAAATCACCGCCCGGGTACATAACGGTTTCGTGTCCGTCGTCGAACCTGACCAGGTAGGGCGGATGACCTTCCTGACCACGGACTTCCACGATCACGCCGTGCCGGTCCGAAGATCCGACGGTCCTCCCCCGGACGATAATCCTGTCGCCCTGCGCTGCCTCCATGGCAATCACCTCCAAGCCCCAGAGTACGACTGACGGGGACCGGGGAACAGGGGTCAGTCGCGTTCCGCGTCGCGGTTCCCGGAAATGCGCTGCAGGTCGGGTCCCTGAGACGCGATGAGCCGGGCAGCGTGGCGAAGCGAATCGTCGGGGTCCTGGTGCCAGCGGGTGATGACGACGTCGGCGCGCTGGCGGCCGCTTTCGCCCAGTCCCTGCAGCAACGGAACCACAACGTCGGCAATCAGTGGGTCCACCAGCTCACCGGTCTGCGCGGTTCTGATGAAGCCCTCCAGCCGGGTCAGGTCAGAGTGGCGGAGGAGGGCAACCCGGGACTGCAGCAGCACCACGGCCGCGAGCCGCCTTTCATAGACCGGCCGCCTGCCGGGACCGGGCCGGCCCCAGAGGAGGGATGCCAAAGCGGTCACCTCGTCGTGGCCAAGATCCTTGAATTTCGTGCCGGCGTCGCGGACGGTGCCGCGTACGGCTCCCACCGACGATCCGTAGGACCCAAGTGCCCCGCCCACCCGGGACTCCACGCCTTCCGCCCGGTACCAGGCGCCCTCATTCTGCAGGGTGGCATCGATGAAGCCGGCAGCCTCCTGCACACGCCCGTTCACAGCACCCTCCCGGTGGCCGCGTGGAGGATGCAGAACGGCGTCGACGGGCGGGCTTCGAGCCGTCCCTCCGCGATGGGGTCCCCGCACACGGCGCACGTTCCGTACGTGCCCGCCGCAATCCGCGCCAGGGCCGCATCCACCTGGTCAAGTCCCGCACTGCTCTGCTTCAGGAGCGCCGAGGCCTGCGACAGCTCGAACGCAATGGTGGAACCCTCGGGGTCGTGTTCGTCATCCACGTTGGAATCCTGGCGTGCGGCGTTCGCCGAGGAGATGTCCGCACGGAGCGCGGGGAGCAGCTCGAGTTTCCGGGCGCGCTCTTCTTCCAGCAGGACCCGGAACCGTTCAAAATCGGGCATGGGAAAAGCCTAGTGGTTTGGGTCTCGACAAGCGCCGCCGGCGGGAGGATGCTGGCAAGCGTAAGCGCCTCAGATGTGGTCTGGCAGCCAGGGACAGAAAGCTGCCGGACACAAAACCAACAGAGAAAGTCTGCGTGTCATGCCTACAAACATCGTCACAGAACTGGCAGTCAAGTCCCACAACACACCGGATGAGAAGCGCCGGCCGGAGAAAACCGAAGTGGATGTCGTCAACCTGGGCGACTACACGGTCGGCCGGTTGACGTTCAGTCCCGGCTGGCGCTGGTCGGACTGCATCAAGCCGGTGGTCCAGACCGAGTCCTGCCAGAACAACCACGTCGGATACTGCGTTTCCGGTGCCCTCAACGTCGAGACCACCGGTGGTAACCGGATCAGCATCAGCGCCGGCGATTCTTACACCATTCCACCCGGGCATGACGCCTGGGTGGACGGCGACGAAGCCTTCGTCGGCATTGAATTCTTCAGCGCCGCGGAATTCGCCAAGCCCCCGGGAACGTGACCCGGCTGCCCTCCCCCGGCAGGTCAGTACCAGTTGTTGGCCACGGAATGGTTCCACGCGCTGCACGGTGACCCGTAGCGGTCAGCGATATAGGACAGGCCCCAACTGACCTGGGTCCGGTAGCTCGTGAGCCAGTCGCTGCCGGCGCTGGCATACTTGCTGGCCGGCAGCGACTGGGCGATGCCGTATGCGCCCGAGTACGGGTTGGTGGCGGTGGTCAGCCAGTTCGACTCCTTGGTCCACAGCGACGCCAGGCACGGAAACTGGTCCTGGCCCCAGCCGTAGGCGCCCAACTGCCCGGCCGCGTAGGTTTTTGCGCCGGCGGGGTCGTTCACAGCGCCGCCCGGCACGGAAGGCACGACGACGACGGGCGGCGGAGCCGGCGTCGGGCTCGGGACAGGAGCGGGGGCTGGCACTCCCGGTACAACAGGTGGGGCCGGAGCCGGTTTCTGCGCAGCGGCGAGGGCCGCCGCCCTGGCTGCCGCCTCCGCCTGTTGGCGTGCCTGTTCCTGCGCCGCGGCCCGTTTGGCGGCCTGCGCCGTTTCGTACGCGGCCAAGGCCACCTGGCCCTGCCGGAACTCACCCTCCACCGCAGCGGTGGTGCCCTTGAGGGATGCCAACTGCGCGGTCAGTTCCTGGCCGTGCTCCTGCTGCTCCGCGATCTGCCTGGACATGGCCTGCTGGGCGGACTGGGCGGCGGCGAGCTTGGTTCTGGCTTCGCTGGACAGACGCTCGCGCTCTGCCCTGGCTGCCTGCTCCTGATCGGCCAGGGCGCGGGAAATGCGTTCGGCGGCTGCGGATTTGTTCACCAGGGCTGCAGTCTTGTCGCTGACGATCTGGACGATATTCAGGCCTTGGATGCTGTTGTTCTGCACGGCGTCGAGAGCAACGAAGAAACCCATGTTTGTGCCACCGGTCTTATACGACTGCGCCGCCAGGGCACCGATTTCCTTCTTGTACTGTCCCAGTTCGGCCGCGGCGCGTGCCGTCTGGGCGGTCAGGGCATGCACAGTGGAAGTGGCGGCCTGAAGCGCCGCTTCGGCCTGGGCGTACTCCGCGGCGGATGTCACGGCCGCATTGCCCAGCGCCTCCGCTTCGGCCTGAAGCCCGCCCAGCAGCCCGTTGATCCTGGTGACCTCTGCCGCTTTGCCGGCCTCGCTTTGCTTGGCGTTCTGCACGTCCTGCCACGAGGGATAGCCGCCGGGCGGGGCGTCGTCGGCGGCATGTGAGGGCAGCAGCGCAGCCGACCCTACCAGGGCGACCGCCAGCATGCCGGCGAGGGCGGGCAGCCGCATTTTTTGAACAATCCGGGACATAGTTGGTGAGCTTACCGGGCATATACGGATTACGGGGGTTGACCTGCAACATCGTTACCAGGGAGTAGAGAATTCGCGCTGACATACGAGTGAATTTCACTCCTACATTCCGTTACCGGAATGTGACATTGCCGCCGAGCAGAAGTTATGGTCAAACGGTGGCCCGGCTCAAGCCGGACCATTCCCGCCAGTATGCCGAGCCCTGCCGCTGACCGGGATCCAGTCGCTTTCCAGCTGGCAGGGACGGGGGAACCACGTTTCCACGGCTTCTTGCGAAGCCTTGGGGTTAAGTCGGTATCGCTCCGTTCAGTGCGGCGCCGCTACCGGCCAGGTATCTCCGACCCGAACCCGACAGCTCACCCCGCAGGCATGGGAGAGGCGATCAACCGTGTCCAAGAATTCCGCTTCCGCACGCCATCGTGTGGTTTCTGCCAGCTCTACCGTCCCTGTCGGCCTGTCGTCAACGGCCAAAGCACACGCCCTGACGTTTGGCCGTCCGGCCCTGGTGGCTGTTGCTGCATCCGGCCTGCTGTTCGGCATCGGCGTCCCGGCTCAGGCCGGCGTCCACGGCCCGGATGATGCCGGGACTGCCAACGCCCAGGTCCAAACCGGTGCGGCGGCAGCGGCTCCGGCCGCTGTTGCTCCGGCCCCCGCCGCGGCCAACGTTCACACCGTAGTTTCGGGTGACACGCTGGGCCAGATTTCCGCCACCAACGGCGTCCCGCTCAACGACGTCCTTGCCGCCAATGGACTCTCGCTGACCACCATCATCTACCCCGGCGACCAGATCCGGATCCCCGGCGCCGGCTACACGGCACCGGGCGCCGCACCGGCTCCGGCGGCGAAGGCCGCAGCGGCGCCGTCCTCCGCCACCAACACCGGTATACAGCTGGCCTCAACGTCCGCACCGGCAGCCCAGGCTCCGGCCGGCTCGCTCGGCGCGGCCATCCTGGCTTCCGCCACTTCACAGCTCGGCGTGCAGCAGGACTGCACCGCCATGGTGGAGAAGGCGCTGCGCTCGGTGGGTAAGAGCGTGGGTGACCTGGCTCCCGGCCAGTTCTACCAGTACGGCACGGTGGTGGGCACCCCGGCCGCAGGGGATCTGGTCATCACGGCCGGCCATGTGGGCGTCTACGCCGGCAACGGCCAGGTAGTCAGCGGCGGGGTGGACGGTTACAAAACCGAAGTCCACTCCCTCAGCTGGCTCGCCGGAGCGTCCTTCGTCCGCGTAGCGTGATCCGACCATGCTCGACGGCGGCGGGCGGCACCCGGCCGCGCGCCGCCGTCGTCCATCCCTGGTGTTCGCTCAGGTCCCGCAGAAGGTCCGGTAGCTCCCGAAGTTTTCAGGGGCGGGGCCGGCGTAGCGTTCCAGCCCGGGGCGCTGCGTGTACGGATCGGCCAGGACGTCCACCAACCGGTTGAATGGGTCCAGGTCGCCTGCGATAGCAGCATCCAGGGCCTCTTCAACCAGGTGGTTCCTGGGGATGTAGACGGGGTTGACCCGGTCCATCAGGTCCGCGTCCGGCGCCAGGGCCAGCCACCGTGCGGCCCAGGCGTCGAAGGCGCCCGGGTCCGCAAACATGGACCGCGCAGTTTCCGGGGTCCCGCGGGCCGCCGAGCCGAGGCTCCGGAAGAAGGACGTGTAATCCACCTGTCCTTCCTGGAGCAGCGCCAGCAGACCGTCCACCAGGGCCGACGCGACGTCGTCGTTCGTGTCCGAGTGCAGTCCAAGCTTGGACTTCATGCCGGCTGACCAGGCAGCGCTGTACAGCGTGCGGAAGGCGCCGAGGGATTCAACGGCGAGCGCCACGGCCTGGTCCTGGTCTTCATGGAGCAGGGGCAGGAGTGCTTCAGCGAGCCGGGTGAGGTTCCATTCGGCGATGACCGGCTGGTTGGCGTAGGCGTAGCGTCCGTCCGCGTCGATGGAGCTGTAGACCGCGCCGGGGTTGAAGGCGTCCATAAACGCGCAGGGACCGTAGTCGATGGTCTCGCCGGAGATGGCCATGTTGTCGGTGTTCATCACGCCATGGACGAAGCCCACCAGCATCCAGTGCGCCACCAGGGACGCCTGCGCTGCTATGACCTCATCGAAGAACGCAAGGTAGGGCTTGTCGGCGAGCGCCGCGTCCGGATAATGGCGGCTGATGGCGTGATCGGCCAGGCGGCGCAGAAGGTCCGTCTCGCCGTTGACGCGGGCGAACTGGAAGCTGCCGACGCGCAGGTGGCTGCTGGCCACCCGGGTGAGCACGGCGCCGGGCAGCATGGTTTCGCGGCGGACGGGCCGGCCCGTGGCCACCACGGCAAGGGACCTCGTGGTGGGGATGCCCATGGCGTGCATGGCTTCGCTGACGACGTACTCGCGCAGCATGGGACCGACGACGGCGAGACCGTCACCTGCGCGGGCGAACGGTGTCCGGCCGGAGCCCTTGAGGTGGATGTCCCGAAGCTGCCCGTGGATGTCCGTGACCTCACCCAGCAGGAGGGCCCGCCCGTCGCCGAGCAGGGGTGAGTAGCCGCCGAACTGGTGGCCGGCATAGGCCTGGGCCACCGGTGTGGCACCTTCAGGAATCTGGTTGCCGATGAGCAGCCGGGTCCCATCGGGCGTCCGCAGCGAGGACGGGTCCAGGCCCAGTTCGGCGGCCAACGGCTCGTTCAGGACCAGCAGCTGCGGGTCTGGCGCTTCTTCCGCCTGCCAGGGAACCGCCAGCTCCTCGAGTTCGCGGGCGAAACGCCCGTCGAAGGTGAGCGTTAGTGGGATTGCGGTGCTCATCCTTCAAGACTACCCGCGGCCGCGGGTGAGTGCCCCGCCCTCCCAACTGAGTAGCGCTATCTGTCGTTCTGGAGGCTCAAAACGTCAGATAGCGCTACTCAGATCAGCCGTGCTGGCGTCACGCCTCAGACGTGCTGTCCGAACCAGGCGAGGGTGTCGTTCCAGGCGGCCGTGGCCTGGGTTTCGTTGGAGCGCTCGCCGGTGTCGTTGTGGAAGGCATGGTCGACGCCGGGGTAAACGGTGAGCTGGTGCGTCACCGTGGTGGCGCCCAGGGCATCGCGGAGGCTCGGCATCGCGCCGGTGATCCGCGCGTCGCGTTCGGCATAAACCCCGAACACCGCGGCCTTGATGGCCGGCACCTTGTTCAGGTCCGGCGCCGGACCATAGAACGCCGCGGTGGCCTTCAGCCCGGCCAGCTCGGTTGCCGCCTGCCAGGTAATGCCGCCGCCGAAACAGTACCCGTTCATGGCGATGCGTCCGGAGTCCACGAAGTCCTGGCCCTGAAGGTAGTCAAAGGCCGCCGCGAAGTCAGCAACATGGCGTGGGGCGCCGGCGCTGGTCAGTGCACCCGACACGGCGTCGGAGTCAAGGCTGGCGGTGCCGCCTTCCCTGCTGAGCAGGTCAAGGGCCAGCGCCGCGTACCCGGCTTTGGCAAAGCGGCGGGCAACGTCCTGGATGTGAGGGGTCAGGCCGCGGTTCTCGTGGCAGACCAGCACCGCAGGGCCGGCTGCTCCGGATTCGGGCCGGGCGAGGTACCCACTGATCTCGGTTCTTTCGGCCGGGAACCGCACGGTCGCCGTCGTCAGCCCCGCGGCGCCCTCCGGGACGGAGAGCGGACTTTTGGCCCCCGGAACAGCACCGGCAGAAGCGGTGCCGGTGCCCGCCGTCGACGATGACGGCGTGGGTGTGGGCATGGGGTCCGTGCTGCGTGGGACTTCCTCGGGTGTGCATCCGACGAGCAGCATCGCGCCCGATGCCGCCGCCATGCTTCCCATGATGAATGCGACCCGGCGGGTGAAGGTGCGGTGCGTCATTGCGCCGGCGCGGTAGTCGTCGAAGAATTCCTCGATCAGGTACCGTTCAAACTTTCCAAGCTGGACCATGGTTGGCCTCCTCGAGTGAGGGTCATATCCTTCTCCGAAGCCGGCGGTCCTGCAAGGGTCCCATGCGCCCGGTCAGAACTGCTCCGCCGGGATGGAAAACCCGAGGTCCAGGAGTCCGCGGCCTGCCTGTTCCAGGATCGGATCCATGGTCAGGGAGGCGTGGTTGAGCAGTACATTGACATCGCGTTGGATCCGCTGGAGTGGGTGCGTCAGCCGGTGAACACTCCCTCCGGAGCCCGTCAGGATGAGGCGGACAGCCTCGGCGGATGCCGCGCCACTGAGACCGAGGGAAAGCCGGTACTGTGCCCGCTCCTCATCCGTGAAAGCGACCGGCCGCCGGCCGTAGGAAGCGGCCACCACCCGGACAGCTTCCTGCCAGTGCAGCCGCGCAGTCGCCACCTGCCCGAAGGCCTGCGAGAACCGGGCCTGCGCGAGCGGCGAATCCGCCTGCCGCGCCTGCGTTGTCTGCTTGACCTTGCGCACCATCATCAGGTCCCGGAACACCTCGATGGCGTGCTCAGCGGCCCCCAAAGCAGCTGCCGGGGCAACCATGTTCAGGAACGTGGCCATGGGGATGTGGATGTTCGGATCCGGATGGATGCGGCTGCCGGGGTTGTCCGCGGCGGCCAGGAGGTTCCACTCCAGAGCGCGGTGCGCTGGGACAAAGAGATTCTCCGTCCGGAGATCGTTGCTTCCTGTCCCCCGCAGGCCGGCCGTGTGCCAGACGTCCAGGAGGTCAAGATCGGACACCGGGACCAGGCACTGTAGGCGGATCTCGCCGTGCTGCACAGCCAGGAGCGCCCACTCAGAATGCATGACACCGGAGGCGAAGCTCCAGCGGCCCGAGATAATGAACCCGCCGGGAACCTTCTCTGCTTTACCTGGAGGGGCGCCGGTGGCGGCAGCCAAGGGCGCCGGCCCGTTGGCGAAGACTTCATCCTGGGCTTCCTGCGGCCAGCGGGCCAGCATCCAGACATGTTCCACCAGGTGCCCGACGCTCCACGCCGTGGAGACACATCCCTGGGCGAGGTGGCGGACCACCTCCACGTAGGTTTCCAGCCCCATGCCGAAGCCGCCCACGGCCTTAGGCGCGAGCATCTGAAAAACGCCCGCCGCCTTCAGTTCAGCCATGGTGGCTTCCGGAATACGGCGGATCTCCTCGGTTTCAGATGCGCGTTCCCGCAGTCGGGGAACGAGGGCATCCACCCGGGCTAGCAGCTCGTCGTGCGTCGGAACTGCCACAGCCGCCGCGGTCGGCATCACGGCCGGGAGCACCTCTTCGGGAAGCTCAATGGTGTGCGCTGTATGGCTGCGCTTCGCGGCCAGGTAGCGGTGGTTCGCCTCCGAGAGGTGCACGCCGGTGGGGACCTGCTCCGAGACGTCAACGCCGAGGGCCGTCAGCTGCCCTACTTTGTCCGGGTTGTTGGTGAGGAGGCGGATCCGGCCGGCGCCAAGCGCTCCGAGCATCTGGGCGGCGGCGCTGTAGTCCCGCTCGTCCTCGCCGCGACCCAGGGCAACGTTGGCTTCGTAGGTATCCAGGCCGGTGTCCTGCAGGGCATAGGCGTCGAGCTTGGAGTACAGGCCGATGCCACGCCCTTCCTGCCGGAGGTACAGCAGGAAGCCCCCGACGGCGGCAATCTCCTCGACTGCCTCGCGCAGCTGGGGTCCGCAGTCGCAGCGCTCGCTGCCGAACACGTCGCCGGTGAGGCACTCGCTGTGCAGTCGGACCAGCGGGGCCGTACCTTCCGGGCCCTGGTCCAGGAGCGTCTGCTCCCATTCGCCGAGCGCGAGCAGCAGGTGCTCCTTACCGTCGGCCAGCCCATGGAACGTCATGATCTCGGCTGTGGCCGCGAAGCCATCAGGGAAGCGCAGCGGGACGGTGACCTGGCTGCGGACGGCGGCCGGTTGTTCGAATGGCCGCGCGACGGTCTCGGACATGACGGTCATCTGGGCTCCTCAGGAAGTCTGAAAGTACTTGAATGTTGAAGTAAACAGTACTGGTCATAAGTTCACGACGCAAGTGATTTGCCGGACATAAAACTTCACTCATGAAGTAAATGCCTTAGGCTTGCCCTATGGAAAATTCCGTCGAACCCCGCTGGCTGAGCAGGGATGAACGTGAGGTGTGGCTGACCCTCGTGGGCATCATGATGAAGCTCCCCGCCGCCCTGGACTCCCAGCTGCAGCAGGACGCCGGGATAAGCCACTTTGAGTACATGGTCCTTGCCGGCCTGTCTGAAGCTCCGGAACGAACCCGCCGGATGAGTGACCTGGCGGGCTTCACCGAGTCCGGACTCCCCCGCCTGTCCCAGGTTGTCAGCCGGCTTGAAAAGCGGGGCTGGGTTCACCGCTCCACGGATCCTTCCGACGGACGCATCACCCTGGCCACACTCACCGACGAGGGCTGGGCGAAGATTACCCAAACCGCTCCGGGGCACGTGGAAGCAGTCCGAGCGCTCGTGTTCGATCCCCTCACGAAGGCGCAGTCGCGCCAGCTGGCGAGCATCGGCAAGCGCATCATGGGCGCCATCGACCCAGAGGACCGCTGCCTGCGTGAAAGCGCCCCGCTCTGAGAAACTTGATCCGGAGCGCAAAGAGCCCCCGGCCTCTGCCGATTAACAGGAACTGCCGCCATTCAGGTAGGTCAGTGGTCGAAATGGATCCGTACGGGGTAGGGCTCGTCGGCCGCGGCAACAATCTCGGCCGCCAAATCGCGGATACTGACGTTGCGGGTCCGTGATGCACGGAAGAGCCACTCAAGCGCATCATCGTAGCTGCACCGTTCCTGGCCGATGATGACACCCAGCGCGAGATCTGTCGGCGTCCGCGAAGCCATGGCCGCCCCAAGGTTCTCCTCCGTTTCCTGCAGTGACACGATCCGGAGGACGAGGCGCAGTCCCTTCGACGCCTCCGCAGCCAAGGAATGGCTGCCATGGCGTCCCGGCCGAATCCGTGCGGCCTGGAGCTGTAGAAGATCATTCCTGCGCTGGTCTGGCCCTTCAAATGCAGCCGCAACGCCAGGAACGACCGCACCTTCTCGCGCCGGGCGGCTTCGACGAAACTGGGCCATCGCTCCTCGGACCTCAGGTCCGTGACCGTGACGATTCCTACTTCCAGCGAGACAATCACCTCCGGCCATTCACGGTCCCTGGTCTGCTCGTCCTCGAGGCTTCGGCTGCGTTCATCCGAGCCTCCCATAACGGGGGCACCTGACGGCCGGGCGCCAGCGGGGGACCTTGGCCGGCATCATCACCGCATGGAGGCCATAGTCGATCCGCGCGGCCAGCGAGGATTTCCTGCTGGCGCAGAAGGCCGAGTACAACGTCGCCGCCAGCAGTACAGCGGTCATTGCCCAGCGAACGGCGTCGTTGGCAATCAACGTCGCTCGTCGTGGTGAATCCGCTCGTCGAGTTGCCTCAACGGCTCCCCGCTCCCGCTCCACTGCTTGGCGATGAACTCCGCGGCGATGGACACCGCCGTCTCCTCGGGGGTACGTGCGCCCAGGTCCAGCCCCACCGGGCTGTGGAGTCTGGACAGCTCAGCCTCGCCCAGCCCCGCCTGGCGCAGGCGGGCAATCCTGTCCTCATGGGTCCGCCGGGAACCCATGGCTCCGATGAAGGCCACGGGGCCGCCGCGCAGGGCCACTTCCAGCAACGGGATATCGAATTTAGGGTCATGCGTGAGGACACAGATGACAGTCCGTTCGTCCACCAGGCCCTTGGAGAGCTGTTCGGCCAGATAACGGTGCGGCCACGCATTGACGACTTCCGCCGCCTCGGGGAACCTGGCGGGAGTGGCGAAGATAGCCCGGGCGTCGCAGACCGTGACGCGGTAGCCGAGGAAGGTCCCCAGCCGGGCCAGCGCCGAGGCGAAGTCGATTGCTCCGAAGACGAGCATCCGCGGCGGCGGGGCGTAGCTTGCGAAGAAGACCCGCATCCCGGTGTCGAGCCGCTCGCCGTCCAGGCCGTAGTTCAGGATGCCGGTCCGGCCGGCGGCGAGGAGGCCCTGAGTATCATCGCCGACGGCGTGGTTGGACCGCTCGGAGCCGAGGTCACCTTCGAATCCTTCCGGCCTTACGACGAGGTGCCGGCCAAGCCGGCTGCTGTCCGGGTGCTCGATCACCGTTGCGACCCCCACCCGGCGCTCGGCGGTGATGTCCTGTCCGACGTCGTCGAGCTCGGCAAAGCTCTGCCGCGACACCGGTTCCACGAAGATGTCGATGATCCCGCCGCAGGTCAGGCCGACGGCGTACGCATCGTCGTCGCTAATCCCGTAGCGCACCAGGACCGGCTTGCCCTCCTCCTTGACCTGTGTGGCGAGCTCATAGACGGCGCCTTCGACGCAGCCACCTGAGACCGACCCGACAGCATCGCCTCCGGCAGTGACCAGCATGGACGCCCCCGGGAGCCTAGGGGCGGACTTGAAAGTGCTCACGACAGTGGCCAGGCCGGAGGTGCTGCCCTTCCGCCAGTCCGGCATCATTGCGGCCAGAACATCACGCATGGCGGTCCTCAGAGCCTGCCGCAGCGCCGGAGCATGCGGAATGCCGACCTGCGGCCGGCCCAGTAGGCGAGGCACGCAACCACAGCCACGAGGCCGAGGACCTTGCCGGGGCTGGAGAGCTGATCCGCGGCGATGCCCTTCGTGAGGCTCAATGCGTCCAGGCTGCCGGCCGGGTGCGCTGAGGGCCGGCTGGCTGCCGGGGGGACGCGCGTCGGAGCGGGGCCCGGGAGCTCCGACGACGGCGGGGCCGAACCCGCCGCCGAACCCGCCGCGATGACGGGCTCGGGCGCTGAGACCGGCGGCGGAGCCGTCTCGGAAACAGCGGCCTGCTCCGGAGCCGGCTCTGCCAGCATGGCCTGCAGGTTTCCGGCGAAGAGGGACATCATCTGCTCCGTGACGCTGCCGATAACGCCCTTTCCCATGGCGGCGGCCTTCCCGGAGAGTGCCAGGTCTGCGGAGACCGTCCCGCGCGTGGTGCCGCCATTTTCCGCCAGGACCAGAGTGACCGATGCCTCGGCGGTGCCCTGCCCGCGCGTCTCCTGCGCCTTTCCGCCGAGCACGGCGCGGTGTTCGGCCGGATTGCGCTCGACGACGTTCAGCAGGCCCTTGTACTGCATGCTCACGGGGCCCAGTTTCACCGTCATGCCCACCTGGTACGCGTCGTCTGAGAGCTTGTTCAGGATCTTGGCCCCGGGGAGGCAGCCTGCCACCCGTTCAAAGTCCATGAGCGTGTCCCATACCTTGTCGATCGGGGCGACTACCGAGAATGTGCTGTCAATTTGCATTAGCTCGTCCTTTGCCTCTCAAGTGATGACCGGCCGTCGGCGCGGATTGCGGCTGCCACTTCTGCCAAAGCCGTGTAGCTGTGGCCGCTGACGAAGGCGTCGCAGTACGGCAGGGCGGCTGCCATCCCGCCCGCCAGCGGCTGGTATTGTGGCGCAGCCTTGCGCGGATTCACCCAGACGATCCTGTACGCCAGCCTCCGCAGCCGGGCCATCTGCACCGCCACCTGCTCCGGGTCCTCCTGGGCCCAGCCGTCGGAGAGCACCACAACCACCGCGCCCCGGGCCAGTCCGCGGCGGCCGTGCTCGTCCACGAACCGTCGAATGCTCTCGGCGATCCGGGTCCCGCTTGCCCAGTCGGGGGCGGTGGCAGCGGCGCGGGCCAGCGCCTGGTCAGGATCGCGCTGCGACAGCTGCCTGGTCAGCCGGGTCAGCCGCGTGGAGAACACGAAGGCCTCGGCCCCCGCACTCGCCACCGCGCCCTGCAGTAGCGACAGGAAGATGCGGGCGTACGGTTCCATCGAACCGGAGACGTCGCACAGGAACACCAGCTTGCGCCGTTGCTCACGCCGCCGGGCATAGAGCAGCCGGGTGGCGTCGGAACCGGACCGCCGGGCCGCTCGCACCGTGGCCCGGACGTCCAGCCGGGCGCTGCTGTGTGCGGACTTGCGGGTGCGGCGGCTCAGCCGCGCCGGTGTCGCCAGCAGCATCCGGGCGGCCAGCCGCCTGACCTCGAGGACTTCCTCAGGGGAGAGCTCCGTGAAGGACATTTCGTGCAGGTGCTCCTCGGCCGAGGCCATGGCGAGGACGGCCTCCCGTCCAGGGCCGGCGCGGTCCCCGGAGCCGTCCCGGCCCGCTGACGCCACCGCCGGAAGCGGCTGCCGGCTGGGCGGATTCTCCGCTGCCCGTGCGTCGGCTGGAGAGGGCGTGATACGTGAATCGGGGCCGAGCGACGGCGATGCGGCCGGCGCAGCCGGGCCGCCCAGCTGCGCGGCGGGGTCAAATCCGTCGCGGAACACGGCGTTGAACACGGCGTCGAAAACCGGCAGCTGCTCGCGGGTGGACACCAGGACCACCCGGCACGTCCAGTACAGCTGTTCGAGGGCGGTCGGCGGGACCATCTGGAGTGCCTCGGCCAGCCGTGCTGCCTGGTACGGGGAGCTCGAAAGCCCGACCCTCCGCAGTGCTGTGACGAAGGCGGCGGACAGGGAGGCTGCCTCAACCGTCGGCGACACGGAGCCGGTGCCCTCAGCCATCGGTGCCGCCCACAAGCCAGGCTGCCCCTCGCGCGCCGACCAGCTCCAGGTCGTCGCGGTTCTTGACGATCGAGCCCCAGGTCTGCTCCGCCGTCCCGGCGTCGATGCGTTCCACGCCCAGCACGGCGAGGGCGGAAACCCAGTCGATTGCCTCCGAAATCCCCGGGGGCTTGGCGAGGTCCAAGGTACGGAGTCTGGTGACCACGGCACCAGCCTGCAGCGCCAGCGGCCCGCTGCTGGCCGGCACCCGGCGGCGCACGATCTCGGCGATGCGGCCCGGCCCCGGGTAGTCGATCCAGTGATAGAGGCACCGGCGGGTCAGCGCGTCGTGCAGGTCCCTGGTCCGGTTGGACGTCAGGACGACGATCGGGGGATGGGTAGCCCGGATCGTGCCCAGCTCCGGGATGGTGACCGCGGCCTCGGCCAGCAGCTCGAAGGTGAACGCCTCGAACTCGGCGTCGGCACGGTCAATCTCGTCGAGGAGGAGCACTGCGGGTCGGGGCCCGGGGTGCTCAATCGCCTGCAGCAGCGGCCTGCGCAGCAGGTATTGCGGCCCGAAGAGGTCGGTTTCGGTCACGGCGGCATCGCGGACCTCAGCCAGCCGGATCCCGAGGAGCTGGCGCTGGTGGTTCCATTCGTAGAGCGCTTCTCCGGCGTCGATCCCTTCGTAGCACTGCAGCCGGTACAGCGGTGTATCGAGGAGCTGGGCCAGCGCCTTCGCGGCCTCCGTCTTGCCCACCCCGGCTTCGCCCTCCAGGAGGATGGGCTGCGGGAGGCGCACGGCCAGGAACAGCGCCGTGGCGAGTCCGACGTCGGCCAGGTAGTCGTTACGGTCCAGCGCTGCCATCAGGGACGCGACGTCGGGGACCCGCAGCTGCACATCCTCCTCCGCTCCGGACCGCGCCGCCGTGGTCATGCCGCCCCCTGCAACCTGTCCAGGAGCCGCCGGTAGTCTTCCTCGGTGTCGACGTCCAGGGGGATGGAGCCCGTGGTGGCGACCTCGACGACGTCGGCCTCCCTCTGCTCCAGCAGCTTCCAGACCCCCTTGTCGCCGTGCAGGGCCGCTAGCTCCGGAAGGAGCCGCCGGGCGAACGCGAGGGGATGGCCGATGCCGTCCTCATAGCGGCACACGGCGATGCCGCCGCCCCCGGCGCCGCCCACAACGTTCGACGGGCCGCTGAGCAGGGCGCCGAGCAAGGCTCGCACGTTCTCGGACCGGGCCCCGGGCTGGTCCCCGAGCAGAAGGACCACAGCATCCGTCTCCGGCTGCAGCACCGCAAGAGCCGCGGCAATGGAGGAGGAGCACCCGTCGCCATAGTCCGGGTTGAGCACGACGTCGCAGTCCCTGGTGTCGACGGTCTGCCGCACCTCCTCGGCGGAGCCTCCCAGCGCCAGGACCGTCTGGGCGAAGCCGCAGTTCCGGGCAGTCGCCAGGACGGCGTCGAGCAGGACGCCCTCGCCGTAGGGAAGTAGCTGTTTCGGCCGGCCGAGGCGCCGGGATCCTCCTGCAGCCAGAATGATGCCTGCAGTCCTGGGCTCAGGGAACGAGGGCATAACGCTCAGGATCCTTGCGGAAGGCGGCACGGCAGCCGGGCGAGCAGAAGTACACGGTGACACCGTTGTGCTGGACATGCAGTGACGACTCAACAGCCGGAACGTTCATACCGCAGACGGGGTCGATCGCGCTCGCCGGCGCGGCCGGTGCGGCAGTTCCCGGAGATGGAGCCGCATGAGATTCTGCCGCCGGTACGGCCGCCGCCGGTGTGGCGTGCCTCGCCTTGGATCGCTCCCCAATGAGCTGGGCAAGGATCGAGAGCGCGATCTCCCCGGGGGTGCGGGCCCCGAGCTGCAGCCCCGCGGGTGTGAAGACCCGCCCGCGCAATACGTCGTCGACGTCGAGGGAGTCCAGCACGGCGGCCCCGCGGATCTCGCTGGCCACGAGGGCGACGTAGGGCACACCGGCGCGCAGGGCCGCTTCGAGGGCGCCTTCCTCCGCCTTGCCATGCGAGGCGACGATCAGCGCGGCATCGTCCGTCCGGGGGTCCGCAGAGTCGCCGTCGGTGAGCTCGACTGCCAGGCCGACGCCGGATCCCAGCGTCGCGAGGGCCTGGGCCACCGGCGTCGTGCCCACCACCAGGACGCGGGGGGCCGGAATGCGCGGCTGAAGGAAGATCTCGATTGCCCCTCCGCTCAGGCACGGGTTGGAAACCTCGACGGCGCCCTCCTCAGCGGTTCGGGAGGGTTCGCCGGGAACCACGCGCAGGAGGAGCGGTTCCTGCGTAGCCAGCGCCTGGAGGCCGTACTCCCGCACCGAAGCCTCGACGCAGTTCCCGCCCACAAAGCCCTGGATCTCGCCGGTGGAGAGCACCAGTGCGGTATCGCCAGCGTGCGCGATGGTCGGCCGCTGGGCGCGGACAACGGTGGCGTGGACGAACGGCTCACGGCGGCCGGCGAGTTCGTTCGCGCGGGCCGCAAGGGATTCTGCGGTGGAGGTCATGTCAGATCGGAGGCCTTGCCCGGCCCTGCATGGCGGCCCAGACGCGGGCCGGGGTGCATGGCATGTCCATGTGCGTGACGCCGAAGGGTGCCAGTGCGTCGACGACGGCGTTCACGATCGCGGGCGGTGAGCCGACGGTGGCTGACTCTCCGATGCCTTTCGCGCCGATCGGGTGGTGCGGGGACGGGGTGACGGTGAAACCGGTCTCCCAGTCCGGCACTTCCATGGCCGTGGGGATCAGGTAGTCCATGAAGGATCCGCCGAGGCAGTTCCCGGCCTCGTCGAACTCGATGATTTCCATCAGGGCCATGCCGACGCCATCGGTCAGTCCGCCGTGCACCTGGCCCTCGATGATCATCGGGTTGATCCTCGTCCCGCAGTCGTCCACCGCGATGAAGCGCCGCACCTTGACGTGTCCGGTGCCCGGATCGACGTCGACCACACAGATGTAGGCGCCGAAGGGGAAGGTCAGGTTCGGCGGGTCGTAGGTCACCTCGGCGTCCAGGTTGCCGTCGATTCCTTCGGGCAGGGCCACCGTGCCGTGGGCGCCCATGGCGATCTCGGCGATGGTCTTCCCGACGCTGGGGTCACCCTTGACGAACCAGCGTCCCTTTTCCCATTCCAGGTCTTCGGGACGGGTTTCCAGCATGGCCGCGGCGATGAGCTTCGCCTTCTCGCGGACCTTGCGGGCAACGAGGGCCACGGCGCCGCCGCTGACCGGCGTCGACCTACTGCCGTAGGTGCCCAGGCCGAAGGGGGTCTGGTCGGTATCGCCGTGGACAACATCGACGTTCTCCGGCGCGATGCCGAGTTCCTCCGCGACGATCTGGGCGAACGTCGTTTCATGGCCCTGCCCCTGGGTCTGCACCGAGATCCTGACGACGGCCTTGCCGGTCGGATGGACGCGCAGCTCGGCGCCGTCGGCCATTCCCAGGCCCACAATGTCGAAGTGCTTGCGCGGGCCTGCGCCCACGGTCTCGGTGAAGAACGAGACGCCGATGCCCATGAGCTCTCCGCGGGCCCGCTTTTCCTTCTGCTCACGCCTGAGCTCGTCATAGCCGGCCAGCTGCATGGACAGCCGCATGGCGGGTTCATAGTTGCCCGAGTCGTAGATCCAGCCGGTCTTGTTGGCGTAGGGGAACTGCTCCGGTTTAATGAAGTTCTTCAGCCGCAGTTCCGCCGGGTCCATCTCGAGTTTCCGGGCCAGGATGTCTACCAGCCGTTCGACCAGGTAGACGGCCTCCGTGACGCGGAACGAGCAGGCGTAGGCGACCCCGCCCGGGGCCTTGTTCGTGTAGACGCCAGTGACGGTGCAGTACGCGGCCTTCAGGTCATAGCTGCCGGTGAAGATGGAGAAGAAGCCAGCCGGGTTCTTGGTCGGCTGCGCGGTGGCGTTGAACGCCCCGTGGTCGGCCAGCACGTTGGTCCGCACGGCGAGGATCTTGCCCTCCTTGGTGGCTGCGATCTCGCCCTGCATGATGTAGTCGCGCGCGAACGACGTCGACATCAGGTTCTCGGAGCGGTCCTCCACCCACTTCACCGGGTGGCCGGTGACGATCGAGCCGACGACGGCGAGAATGTAGCCGGGGTAGATGCCCACTTTGTTGCCGAACCCCCCGCCGATATCGGGAGAGACGATGCGGATTTTGTGCTCCGGGATGCCGGCGACAATCGCGTACAGGGTCCGGTGCGCATGGGGTGCCTGCGTCGTCTCGTACAGCGTCAGCCTCCCCTCGACCGGTTCGTAGTCGGCGACGGCGCCGCAGGTCTCCATAGGCGCGGGATGCACCCGCGGATAGACGATCTCCTGGCTGACGACCACGTCGGCGGAGGCGAACACCGCCTCGGTTTCGGCTTTGTCGCCTATTTCCCAGTCGAAGATCCGGTTGTCCGTCCGGCCCTCGATTTCATCACGGATCACGGGCGCGTCCGGGTCGAGGGCTTTGCGCGCGTCGACCAGCGGGGGCAGCACGTCGTATTCGACGTCGATTAACTCCAGGGCATCGCGTGCGGCGTAGCGGTCCTCGGCAACAACGAAGGCGACCTCCTGCCCCTGGAACCTCACTTTGTCGGTCACCAGCACTGCCTGGACATCTGCGGAGAGGGTGGGCGCCCACGCGAGCTTCAGGCCTAGCAGGTCCTTGCCGGTGATGACGGTCACCACTTTGGGATGCGCCAGGGCGTTGGTGGTGTCAATGGACACCAGGCGGGCGTGCGCTACCGGGGCCCGCAGAATGGCGCCGTGCAGCATCCCGGGCAGGACGATGTCGTCGAGGTAGTGGCCCTTGCCCCGGACGAAGCGCGGGTCTTCCTTCCGCTGGATGCGGCCGAAGCCGATCGGGCGGTCCTCGTCGCCGGCCCCCGGATTGCTCGGCCGCTCGTGGATGACGGTCATGCCTTCACCTCTGTGTCCTGTGTTTCTGCGCCGACAGTGGCTGTGTCTGCTGTGTCTGTGCTGTCGGTGACGCCAGCCGGGTGGGCGGCTGCCCACTGCACCGAGCGGACGATTGTTGCGTAGCCCGTGCACCGGCAGATTTGTCCGGAGATGGCCTGCCGGATCTCGGTATCGTTCGGATGCGGGTCTTTATCCAGCAGGGCGCGGGCCGTCAGCATCATTCCGGGGGTGCAGAATCCGCACTGCAGTCCGTGTTCCTCCATGAACCCTTGCTGGACGGGATCGAGTGTCCCTCCCGTGGCCAGTCCCTCGACGGTGCGGATGTCGTGCCCGGCGGCCATGGCCGCGAGGACGGTGCAGGATTTCACCGGCTGCCCGTCCATCAAGACCACGCATGTCCCGCAGTTGCTCGTGTCGCAGCCCCAGTGGGTGCCGGTCAGGCCCAAGACCTCGCGGATGTAGTGGACCAGGAGAACACGGGGTTCAATCTCGCTCGTGACTTCGTTTCCGTTCACGGTCATGCTGATCTGCATCTGCTTCAGCCTTCCTGTGTCTGGGCGGCGCGGGAGCAGGCAAGCCGCAAAACCCGCCGGGTGAGCTCGTCGGCCAAATGTCGTTTGTAGTCGATCGGCCCGCGTTGGTCCTGCACCGGATCGCAGGCAGCGGCGGCCAGCCGTCCGGCCTCAACGAACAGCTCCTCCTGGGGGAGCTGCCCCCGCAGCAGGGCCGCGGCTTCGGCAACGGTGTGGTCGAGGCCGAGCGCAGTGAGTCCGACGGAGGCGTCGTCGATGGTGCCGTCCTCGGCGAGCGAGACGGCCGCTCCGGCCGCGCCGACAGCCCAGTCGCCCACGCGGCGTTCAACCTTTTCATAGGCGCTGCCCGAGCGGGTACGGATGGGGAATCGGACTTCGCAGAGCAGCTCGTCCGGACCCACCGCGGTCTCGTAAGGGCCACGGTGGAAGTCGACCATGGAGAGGATGCGCTCGCCGCCGGGTCCGCGGATGACCGCTTCCGCACCCAGGACTTTGCAGACCGTGGACAGGTCCTCGGCCGGGTCGGCCTGGCAGAGCGAACCGCCGATGGTTCCGCGGTTGCGCACAATCGGGTCGGCGATCACAGATTCGGCGTCCCGGACAATGGGGAAATGTCCGGCGACCTCGGCGGACTCCAGGAGCGTCGTGTGGCGGGTCATGGCACCGATACGTAGCCGGTCACCGTCGCGGAGGATGAAATCGAGCTCGTAGAGGTCGTTGATGTCGATCAGCCACTCCGGCCGGGCCAGCCGCAGCTTCATCATTGGCAGGAGGCTGTGCCCCCCGGCAATTACCCGGGAATCGGGCCCATGGCGTGCGAGAAGTTCCAGGGCGTTGTCCACCGTCGTGGCCCGGACATAGTCAAATGGAGCCGGAATCTGCATAGTCCCTACCTCACTCCGAAGTGGCCGGGCGGCGTTGGGCAGCACCGGATTGAGGCAAGTGTTGCCCCGGCGGAAACGGGGTGTCAATATCGTCATAAGCGAAAGGTTATGAAGCCGTGTCGATGACGTTGAGCCAATTGCGGACCTTTGCGCTCGTGGCAAAGCTTGGCTCGCTTCATGCCGCCGCGGCTGCCCTCGGCGTCAGCGAGCCCGCCGTGTCCACGGCCATCGCTGCGCTTCGGCAGGACCTTGGCGACCCGCTCTTTGTGCGTGCCCATGGCGGCATCGCTCTGACGGCCGGCGGCCGGGCGCTTGCAGACTATGCCCAGGAAATCATCGGCCTGGCAGACCGGGCCCGGTGGGAGGTTTCCCACGCCTCGACGGACACGGGGCGGCTGAGGATCGTAGCGACAGCTCCTTTCGCGGAACATGCTGCGGGGAGGCTGCTGGACCTGTTCACAAAACGGGTTCCCGGGGTTTCGGTTGATGTGGTCGTGGAGTCTACGGCCGATATTGCCTCTCTGCTGTTGGAGCGCGCCTACGACATCGCCCTTGGAGCCCGGCCAGCGGAGACCGTCGCCACTGCAGCCGGCCGGGAGCTGGAGATGATCCCCTTCCTCCGCTACCAGCGGGTCTTCGTAGTGGCGGCAACGAATCCCCTCGCGGGGCTGCACGGCCCGGTGGCGCTCGCGCAGTTGCTGCACCGTCCGTGGTTCGCCGGGCCCTCAGGGATCCAGGAGCACTCGGATGAAGGCCGGTGGCTTGCCTCGACGGGCGTGGCGCCGGAGATCATCCGGCTCAGCAGTGAAACCGACGCCCTCGCCGCCGTCAGGGCGGGCGAAGGCACCATGCTCGCAATCGGGCACATTGTCCGGGCGGAATTACAGAGCGGGGCCTTGGTCCGTGTGCCCGTCGTGGGAACTCCGGTGTCCGGTCTCTGGTGGGTGACTACCCTGGACCGCCGCCGGACAACCACCACGGCACGGACGCTACAGCGCTTCGTCACCACAGCGGATGCCACCGCCGCGATGATCGCCCCGGGCGGCTCACGTGGACTTGAGCGTCGTGGATCGAAGATCCACGTGGCCCTCTGGAGCTGATGCTGCCCCGCGCTGCTGCTCAACGCAGGGCGAACGGCTCTACGCCTGGGCAAGGATCCGCATCAACGGCCCCGCCGAGACCGGTGAGCACTGGCTGCTGGCCCGCCGCTCCCTGAAAGACCCCACGGACCTTGCCTACTTCATCTGCCACACGCCGGAAAACGTCACCCTGATCGAACTGGCCCGGGTTGCCGGAGCCCGCTGGGCCATCGAGGAAACTTTCCAAACCTCCAAGGGCGAAACCGGGCTTGACCACTACCAGGTACGGCAGTACACCGGCTGGTACAGGCACATCACCCTGTCCATGTTCGCCCACGCCTTCCTCAGTGTCATCCGCTCAAAAAAGGGGGCCCAGATCCAAGCGCCGAGCACCGCGCCCTGCCGGCGCCGGCCGACCCCCAGCTCGCGTGGTTCGTCCGCGAGGCCTGGCCCTCCCCCATCACCGGAGCCGCCCTGACGGAGGGGGTGCTGGAGGCGGTCGAGACACTCCGGATCACCGTGGCATCCGACCAGCTGGTGGTGTTCGGCGACGGCATGGAATCAGACCGCCTGACGGCATCCTGGGGCCAGGAAATCACGGTGCGGTTGGGCGAAAGGCCGCTGCGGCTGGTGGTGTAAGCAAGTTGTCTGGTCTATCCGGCTCGCGTGTGTTGTGATTTTGACTAGACGATATGAGGTGAGGGTGGTTGGGTTTCCTGTCCGTCCGGGGGCGGCCATTGTCGCCGGGCGGTCCTGCGGCGCCGGCTTGATGCTGGCGGGTTTCCGTCGTGTTGGTGGGCGGCGCCGCGGGGCCTATTGCCCGGCGGAAATGTCCTTGTATCCGGACGGCAGGGGCCCGACTGCCGCTGGTGAGGGCCGGGGCCTTCTGTTTCACAGCGTGCGTGGGTTGCCAGTGAACAACCTCTTGGCTTGAGGCCTTCGTGAGAGTTGCATTGGTAGTGCCACATGTGAGTTTTGGGAGGTCCCGGCTATGTACAATCGTACGTTTATTGGGCTCGATGTTCACGCGGTTTCCGTTGTCGGCTGCGCCCTGAATCCTGACACCGGAGAACTGGTCCGGATGCAGATGGACTCGGACCCGGCGGTCGTTTTGGATTGGGTCCGCCGCTTCGAGCCGCCGGTGAAGGCCGTGTACGAGTCGGGCCCGACCGGGTATGTCCTGGCCCGTTTCCTGCGGGAGGCCGGCGTTGACTGTGTGGTGGCTGCGTCCTCGAAGCTGCTGCGGGCACCGGGAGACAAGATTAAAACGGACAAGCGAGACGCCCGGCTTTTGGCGGAAATGCTCGCTCTGGGCCAGGTTACGGAAGTGCGGGTCCCGACGCGGGAGCAGGAGGACCTGCGGGATTTGTCCCGGCTGCGGGCCACGGCGGCGAAGAACCTCGCCCATGCCCGCCAGCACGTGAACGCGATCCTGCTCCGCCACGGCATCAGGTATCCCAAGGAGTCGACGTGGACCCTGCAGCACCAGGCGTGGCTGCACCGGCAGCGTTTCGACTCCCCGGTGCTGCAGTTCACTTACGAGGACACCGTGGAACAGGCCGAACTGCTCGCGGCGCATCTCAAGCGCATTGACCAGCGCGTCGCGGCGGTCGCCAGGGACTGTGAGTACACGCCGGTGATCGACGCGTTGATGTGCCTGCGCGGCATTCAGGTCACGACCGGGTTCGGGCTCGCCGTGGAGATCGGCGACTGGAAACGCTTCACCGGCGCCACCATCGGCTCCTACGTGGGGCTGGTCCCCAGCGAGCAGTCCTCGGGCCAATCCCGGCACCAGGGACCCATCACCAAGGCCGGCAGCAAATACGCCCGCAAGCTCCTCATCGAGGCGGCGTGGCAGCACCGGCGCCCCTACTCCAGACCCGGGCTCCGGATGCTGCGCCAGCTGGACCTGGTCGGCCCGGACACCCGGATCCGCGCGCTGGAAGGCAACCACCGGCTCCACCACAAATGGGAAGTCTTCGATGCCCGCACGAAAAGATCCGTCACGGCCAACACCGCGATCGCCAGGGAACTCGCCGGATGGTGCTGGTCACTGGCCTCACCCCTGCAGCAAGGGGAACGCATGAACGCGGCGTAGAGAACGTGCCCTCCGGGATGCGTGGCGGGCGTGACGTGGCAGCACTTTGGGGCCAACTCGAGACTCGACTATGAGCACACGGTCCACGGGCCGTTGACGCTCGATGCTAGACAGCGATAAGCCCCAGCCGAACAATCGTCATGCGGTAACCCAACCCGCGCATATCAGTCTGACACTGCAGTCGAATACAAGACTCGCCAGCACGACCGCCACACCCGGACGGCACCCAAACCAGCGGCCCCCACCAAAGAAGTTGGGAGCCGCTCATCACTGCCCCTTGACAAACGTTTCCACATATCAGTCGAGGAATAGCGCCGGAATTCCCCGGCTCCGCGGCGGCCTCATGGTTACGACAGGATGGCAACGCGTCAGGAGGCGAGGCGATGGCATCCATGGACGGGACCGTGGCACTGGTGACAGGCGCGGCTGGCGGCTTGGGAAACGCCGTCGCAACCGGCCTTGCACGCGAGGGTGCCTTTGTGGTCGTGATGGGGCGCTCAACAGCCCGGGCGAGCGAAGCGATGGCGGGCATCCGCCGGCACGTTCCGGGCGCCAAACTTGAGCCACTGGTCTGTGACCTCTCTGACCAGTCCTCGATTCATGCGGCGGCGGCCGACTTCCTGTCCCGCCACGACCGGCTCGACGTGCTGGTCAACGCAGCGGGCGTGTTCCGAAAGGAACGCGACGTGACCGTCGTTGGGCTCGAACTGACCTTCGCCACTAATGTGCTGGCCTACTTCCTGCTGACCAACCTGCTGCTGGACGCGCTCACGCACCACGCTGCCGCACCTCCCAGCAATTCCCGTATCGTCAACATCGCGTCCCGGTATGGCAATGCCAGGCTGAACTTCGACGACCTCCAGACTGCAAGCGGCAAGTACAGCTACCTTCGTTCGACGCCGCCCACAATGCTGGCCCGGGTTCTGCTCACGCAGGAGTTCGCTGAGCGTCTGCGCGGCTCAGGCGTGGTCGCCAATGCCGCCCATCCGGGACTGGTCAAGAACACGACGCTGCTGCAGGACGTCGGGGCCCATTCCGCTGGATCACGAACACGTGCGGAACACCGGCAGAAAAGGCGGCGGATACACCGCTCTGGCTCGCCACATCACGCGAAACAGCGGGAGTCTCAGGAAAGCTATGGGCCAAGCACAAAGAGCTCCCGACGCCCGGAATGGGATCGGACCCCGAAGCCCGGAAGCGCCTGTGGGACGCGTGCGCGCACCTGGCCGGAATGAGGGCCATGTGAAAGATGCAGACCTGCGGGCCAGGCTGCCTGGACGACCCCAAGCGAGTGGCTCCGGGGAAGCTAAGGACTGTGCTGCGCCAGCCAGTACGTCCATTGGGATAGGCCAAGCTACGACCGCTCCTGGTACAACCGCTCCGGCGGGACCGCCGTCGGATAACTGGTGAAAGTGCCGCTTTCACAAGTGGCCCTGATCCACGCAAGCAGGCCTCAATACAAGAAGATCGGCAGCCAGTCGCGGTTGTGCGCGTGCACGAGTGCGAGGAACAGCACAAAGTCGAAGACTAAGTGCACCGTCACAACATAAGTGAACGACTTGGTCAGCTTGAAGGTGTATCCCTGCAGCAGCGCGAACGGGAACGTAAGGAGCGGTCCCCAGGCCATGTAGCCGATCTCCCACAGAAAGGACGAGAAGACCACGGCCTGCAGGATGTTGGCGAGCCAGTCCGGGAAGTGCCGCCGCAGCAGCGTGAACGTGGTGCAGATGAAGAACAGTTCGTCCCAAATTCCAACCGCGTTGACGCCGAGAAAGAGGCGCCAGAAGATGGTGGGGTCGGAGGCGTCCGGCCAGTTCTGATACACCCCGGTGCGGATCAGGTAGACCGGAAGGATGAGGTAGCCGAGGGCCACAACAACGATCAGGTACAGCTTTGCGCTCAACGGCCATTTGCGGCCCGTGTTCACCGGAAACTTGATGATCCTCTCGCGGTAGGCGAAACGGGACACCAGCCACGGCACCAGCACGGCCAACGCAAGGGCTCCACCCATCAAAGCAATGTGCGGGATGCTCAAATCAGCGTTCAGCGGAACCAGGCTGATGATCACCATTCCCGCCGCAATCAGCGCGAGGTGCCGTAGGAATTCGCGGTCGATGACTGCGGCCGTGACGAGGCTCAACGCAAGCACGCCGTAGCCCATGAGGTCATTCTCGACGCCGAATAGCAGCACTCCGGACACCGAGAGCAGGACCGCTGGCACCAGTTTCCATGTGAGCGCGGTACGGGGTGGTTCGGTCAAGATCGAAGTCACGCTACCAGCATGTCAGCGACGGCGCCGTCTGGGAAAGATGGCTGCGGCGGTCCACGCCTGGGTGAGGCCCCCAAAGCACTGTTAACGCGAACCCTGCCCACACGCGGTTTTCCGGAGTACGATGTGGGCGTCGGCAGGATTTTTGCGACTCCTTGCCGCAAGGCCGGCTCTCCATCTGAAGAGCCGGCAACCAGCGTGAAAGGGAGACAAAATGACTACCGCGTCGCACCCTGCCCAACACCACATGATGGGGTTGACACTTCACAACACCGCCATCGGTATCGGTGCAGTTTTCCTGCTGGTTGGAGTCCTCGGGTTCATCCCGGGAATCACCACCAATTACGGCGCCATGACCTTCGCGGGACATGAGTCCGGGGCCATGCTTCTTGGCGTCTTCCAAGTATCAGTGCTGCACAACATCGTGCATTTGCTGTTCGGTGTGGCTGGGATCGTTATGGCCCGGACAAGCCCGATGGCCCGCTGGTTCCTGCTCGGCGGCGGCATCGTGTACCTGGTCCTGTGGATCTACGGCCTGGTCATCGACATGAACGCGGCTGCCAACTTCGTCCCTTTCAACACTGCTGACAACTGGCTGCACCTGGTTCTGGGCCTCGGCATGATCGGCCTGGGCCTCTGGCTGGGCAGGGATGCAATGGAGAAGACGAAAGGAAGCACCTCATAGCGCCACGGTTCGTGGGAAACCGACGACGGCGGCCGTCCCCTGGAGTAGAAAGTCCTCGGGACGGTCGCCGTCAGTCCCTCGGCGTCGGCTGCTGCTGACGCAGCCTTAACACAGCCGAGCAGTACCGGGTGATCCTGAGGTGACGCAGTGAATGACGCATCGAACAGTGGACGGCCGGAAGGTGAACCCCGCTCACTCTGGGTCGCTACCGCCGGAGCCACCGATTATCCGGTCTTGAGCGGGGATCTGGAGGTGGACGTCGCGGTTATCGGGGCCGGCATCGCCGGGCTGACCGCCGCGTTGGCACTCAAACGCACCGGCCGGACCGTCGCGGTCATCGAGACCGCCCGCATCGGAACCGGCGTCACCGGCCACACCACCGGCAAGGTCACCTCCCTTCACCGCCTTGCCTACACGGAACTTGCCCGCCGACACAGCAACGACACCGCGCGTATCTACGGGGAGGCCAACCAGGCCGCAGTCGAACACGTCGCGCAACTCGTGGCCGAGGAAGCCATCGACTGTGACTTCCGCCGCGTAGCCAACTACACCTACGCCGAATCCGACGACGCGCTCAGCCTCGTGCGCGCCGAAGCCAACCTTGCCGCCCGCCTCGGCCTGCCCGCCGCCTTCACCACCGACGTGCCACTTCCCTTCCCGGTCAAGGGCGCGGTCCGATTCGACGGACAGGCGCAAATCCATGCCGTGAAATACCTCCGGGGTCTCGCCCGCGCGGTCAACGGTGAGGGCAGCTTCGTCTATGAGCAGACCCGGGCGCAGCAGGTCCACGATGGTTCCCCGGCCGTCGTCGATACCGAACACGGCACCGTCCGGGCCCGCGGCATCATCGTCGCCACGAATGTGCCGTGGGGCGGCCAGGGCCTGTTCTACCTGCGGTCTCATCCGCACCGCTCCTACCTCGTCGCAGGACGCGTGGACACGCCACCGCTGGACGCCACGTTCATCAGCGCCGACGAACCGATGCGATCCATTCTGACCACCAGCGTCAACGGCACAAGCTACGTGCTTACCGGCGGTGAGGGCCACCGCGTATCCGAGCCCGGCGACACAGCCGCGCGGTACCGCAGACTCGCAGCCTTCGCCCACGACCGCCTCGGCGTGGAAAAGATCGCCTACCGCTGGTCAACACAGGACGGCATCCCGCTCGACGGGCTGCCCTACGCCGGACTCATGTCCCCCGCCGCCAAGCACGTGTACGTGATCACCGGTCTGCGGAAATGGGGCCTGTCCAACGGAACCGCAGCCGCCCTCATTCTTGCCGACACCCTCAGCGGCCGGGAAAACCCTTGGGCCTCGGTGTTCAACAGCAACCGGTTCACCCCGGCAGCCAGCGCGAAACGGTTCGCGGAGGAGAACTTCAAGACCGTGGCAGCTGTCCTGGCCAGCAAACTCCGCCGCCGGCCCAGCCACTCGGACCTCTCGCCGGGAGAGGGGACAGTCATCAAAGTCAACGGCGAGAGCACCGCCGTCTACAAAGACGCAGACGGGCAAGTCCACGCCGTCTCCGCCACCTGTACCCATCTGGGCTGCACCGTCGGCTTCAACACCGCCGAGACCACTTGGGACTGCCCCTGCCACGGCTCCCGATTCTCCACCGACGGAACCGTCATCCAGGGACCCGCTGCCAAGAACCTGCCACCCGCGCAGATGCCCTGATCGCCCACTAGTTGCCCTCGGCCCGTCGCTTCGGGGCGGTACGGACCAGACCTACTGCGGCCAGGAGTGCTCCCACTCCTTCGGCCACGGCGCTGAGCGACTTCTCAAGAAACCACACCGGCTCATACATCGCGGGGAAGGGTCCGAAGGCCGGAAAATCCACATACCGGTATAACACCACGGCGACGAATGCGCTCAGGGCCACCACCAGTGCCAGGGCAAAGGAGGCTCGGCTGCCGCGGAACAGAACCCACAGCGCCGTCAGCACCGCCGCCGCCGATTCGAGATAGAACAAGTTGCCTTGTCCGATTCCGCCAGGCGCGGCCGCCTGGTAGCCGGGGGCCAGATAAATATGGACCCCGGCATCGATGAACAAAGCCAGTGCTGTCAGTACCCTCAGTGCCATGTTCATTTGACTATCAGCGTCCCGCGCATATTGGGGTGATAGGTGCAGAAGTACGGGTAGGACCCGGGTGCCGAGGGCGCCGTGAACGTGGCCGTCCCGCCGCTTCCGCGGACATCCACGTCAAATGCCTGGCCCTGGTCCGCGGTGACGGTATGGCCCGCTGAGTCCATGTTGGTGACCATGACAATTGCGCCCGGCGCAACGGTCAGCGGCGCGCCATACTCGAAGTCCTTGATGGTGATAACTGGCGCTCCGGGGGTGACCGCTCCCGTCGTCGCTGTCCCCGGCTCGGAGGACGCTGCGGGACTTCCGCCGCCGGAGCCGCACCCGCCCACGAGGAGCGCCGCCATCAGCAGCACTGCGGCCTTGGTCTGAATCGCTCTCACGGTGACCGTCCTCGACTCCGGAAACCAGGGCCGGCCAGGCCCTGCCTGTCCCTACCATTGTGCGCGCATCAGACGGAAATGGCGCCTGCGTCTGCGGCAGGTACGTCGCTGCGACGTCGGTACCGGCTCCGACGACGGCCTGCCAGTTTGTACGGAGCGGCCGGCGTCGAACGTAACAGCACAGAAGTAACCCGGGCCGGCAACTCGCTGTGGAGTTTCCCAAGCCGGCAGGCCCCGCTTGTCGGACGGACGCCAACGAAATGTGAAAGAGCCACTTTCACAATTGCCGCCGAGGCACAACCCGCTGACCTGGCTTGGCGGCGCCGGCATAGTCGCCGTGCTGCTCTGATCGGGATGGCTCTTGTTCTCGATGGAACGGCCACGGCCTAATCCTCAGCGAGCGTTCGAGGGTCCAGGCGGGAGCGCTACCCGCGACGAAGTTTAAGACTCACCCGGGCACGGGCGACGACCTTCAAGACCTTTGTTTAGGTTACTGCCGGTCCACGCTGCAAAGGGGTGTTCGGCTTCGGAGATGTCTTTCTTGGCGACTTCTTGAAGTGCGGTTGACGTCAGCGCCCTCAACGAAACGGTGTGCCAGGATGCCCTGCACCAAGCGGGTGCAGGGCATTCTGTTAGGCATACACTGCACGCCTTACCAGCCGCCGTTACCCCGGGATCTGGATCCGCGCCGCTTCCTGCATCAGCGGGTCGGAGATCATCACGGTCGCCGCCCCGGGTGCTATGTCGAACGCGATAAACCCACGGGACTTCTCACCCGGCAGGACTTCACGGAGCCCAGCTGGTTATCGGCAAACATGCTGAGGTCAGCTTTGCGGCCGCTTTCATCCTTGGCTGAGGAGTAGAAGGGATTCGAGCTGGTTTTCCCCGCCTCGGTCTCCCACAGCACGTCCAGAAGCAGGTAGGTTCCGTTCTTCGGCGGCGACGCAAACGCAGTCGCGGTCACCGTGTCCGTCCGCACAGCGGAGACGATCGTGATTCTGGCAACGTCGCCGTTGCGCATTTTCATGGTGAAAGGTGTCCCCACTGTCGGTCTTGCCAGAGCGGCAGGTGCTGGAGCTGTCGCCGGTGCGCCGCGGACGCGGCGGCATAAGTGATGAGGCTGGAATCCGCCACGGCTTGCTGCCGCAGAAGCATGCGCCCATGACCATGCCGAGCAGGCCTTGCAACGCTATGAATAGGGGAAGTGCCAAATTGGGCAAGTGCCGCTTGCACAATTGACGCAATGCCCCTTTACTCCAACGCGTCGTCGAGTCAACAATGGCTCTAACAACAGCCTCCGCTGGCTCGGCAGCGCGCCGCCCATCCGACTGCCGCCCCACCGGGCTGCCCTACACAGGAGCGCCGACATGAACGATCCGACAGCCATATCCCAGACAACCTCAGCGGTATCTGATCGCGCTGCACGGCTGGCGTCGATCCCCTCCTTTCAGCGGGTTAACGCCTACATCCGGGAGTACAGTGCCCGCGGGCACGGGCAGGTGCCGGGCTGCGACTTCACCTTCGGCAATCCGCACCAGATGCCGGCCGACCGCTACGTGAATACCCTGCGGGACGCGCTGGCTCCTCAGAATGATCAGTGGTTCGCCTACCAGACCAACGGCGAGGCCGGCCGGGAAGCAGCCGCTCAATCCCTTCACAGGCTTCTGAATGTGCCCTTCCGGACGGAGGATATTTACCTCACCACCGGTGGCTTCGCCGCCATTGCCCTTGCGCTGAAGACCGTCGCCGATCCCGGCGACGAGATCATTTACAGCCTGCCGCCCTGGTTCCTATACGAGCCGCTGATCCTTGAAGCCGGGCTCGTACCGATAAAGGTGAAAATCAACACAACCACGTTCGACCTGGACCTCGACGCGATCGAGGCCGCCATCACGGAACGCACCCGGGTAGTGATCGTCAACTCGCCCAACAATCCCACGGGGCGGATTTATCCCCCCGACTTGCTGGTCCGGCTGGCCGAATTGCTGGAGGCGGCCTCGGCGAGGATTGGACGGCGGATTTACCTCATCTCGGACGAAGCCTACAACCGGATCGTTTTCGACGGCTTGCGATTCCACAGCCCTGTGGAGTTCTACCCGCACACGCTCCTGGCCTACTCCTACGGCAAGACCCATCTCTCCCCAGGCGAGCGCGTCGGCTACCTGGCGTTGCCGCCCACCATGCCGCAGCGGGATGAGATGGAGCCGGCTATCACCGGCCTGCAGGTGGCGATGGGCTGGGTGTATCCGAACGCCCTGCTGCAGCACGCGCTTCCCGAACTGGAGAAGTTCACCATCGACGTCGGCCAGTTGCAGCGGCGCCGGGACCGTCTCGTCGATGTGCTCGGCGGCATGGGGTACCGCGTCCGGCGGCCGGAGGGCACCTTCTACCTGTATGTCACGTCCCCCATTTCGGACGACGCGGCGTTCACCACCTCACTTGCCCGCCGGGATGTCTTCGTGTTGCCCGGCGTGCTGTTCGAGACGCCTGGCTTCTTCCGGATCTCCCTGACAGCCAACGAGGACATGATCGAACGCAGCTTGCCGGCATTCGAAGCGGCGATGAAGGAAAGCAGCCCGTGATTCACGGCTGAAGGAGCCCTGCCGGCTGTAGCCGACAGGACTCCCTCCGCGTCCCGCTGAAGTTCCGGTTACCCCGGGATCTGGATCCGCGCCGCTTCCTGCATCAGCGGGTCGGAGATCATCACGGTTGCCGCCCCGGGTGCCATGTCGAACGCGATGAAGCCGCGGGACTTATCACCCGGCAGGACGTCACCGGAACCCAGCTGATTATCGGCAAACATGCTGAGGTCAGCCTTCCGGCCGCTTTCGTCCTTGGCTGAGAAGTAGAAGGGATTCGAGCTGGTCTTCCCCGCTTCGGTCTCCCACAGCACGTCCAGGAGCAGGTAGGTTCCGTTCTTCGGCGGCGACGCAAAGGCCGTGGTGGTCACCGCGTCAGTCCGCACAGCGGAGACGATCGTAATCCTGGCGACGTCGCCGTTGCGCATTTTCACGGGGAAGGGTGTCCCCACCGCCGGTCCTGTGGGAGCCGCCGGTGCCGGGGCGGCCGACGGCGGTGCTGCCGCCGGCTGCGCCGCAGCCTCGGAGGGAGCCGCGGAGGCAGCAGCAGAGGCGATGGGGCTGGAATCCGCAACAGGCTTGCTGCCGCTGGAGCAGGAGCCCATGACGATTCCGAGCAGCAGGACGCCAGCCGGAATCACAAAGCGCTTCTTCTTGTAGAACGGGCGCTTGGCTGTGGCCGTAGCAACCGGCATGGACGGGACTGAATCAAAGTTCTGGTCAGACATGGTGGTGCCTTTCGAGAGTGCGTTTGGTGATGCTGCGGGTGCTATTGCTTTTCCCATTTGCCGCAGCGGCTGGATTTGAAATCTTGGCCGGCGGACAGCGCAACGGAGGGTCGGCCGCCGCCCGGGAGGTCGTTGTCGATGATGTTGCTGCCGTTGCTGCCGGTGGCGTAGATGCCCCAGTAGCAGGAGGAGCCGACGTCGGCGGATGCCCGGTAGGTTCCGGGTTCGATGTCGGACCCCACGGTCCAGGTGCCGTCGCTGACGGTGTTGGCAGCCTTGGCCTTCTCGGCCCCGGTTACCGCCTCTTCCCTGGCCTTGACGGCGGCTTCGGCAGTCTTGACTGCAGCGTCGGCCTTGCCCACTTCGGTTTCCCGTGCGGAAACCTTGGATTCACGGGCTGCGATCCCGCCCTGGAGGCTGTCGTACTTACCCTTCACGGACGCATAGCTGGACAGTGCGGCGTCGCGCTCGATCTCGACCGTTCCCTTCTCGTCCGCCAGCGCCGTGTAGGCATCGCTGGACTTCGGGTCGGTAAGTACGGTTCCGAAAGCCACTCCCCCGGCGAGAAGTACGACGGCGGCCGTCGCCAGCAGGGTGCCCTTCTTCCGGCTGGGCTTCGCGGCCGGAGCGGGTTGCTCCTCGGCTGCCTCAGGAGCAGTCTGGTCGTCAGGCATTTGCGCCTGGCCGGCGTCAGTGTTCAACATGTTCTCTTCCTCTGTTTGTGGATGACCGCTAAACGGCGGCGGGATACTGATCCCCCAATACGCGGTTCCCCGCCGCCGTCGCAGCTCCGGAAGATTGCTTCGTGGCTGCAGTATGAACCTACGGGCGGACCAGCTGCCCTAGGCGCGATCTCACTGATAACCCGGGTTATCAGAACCAGACCTTGAATGTCTGTAGCCGCCACTAAGCTGATGGGACGATCACGACTGAAGGGGGCAGCCATGGAGACATTCACGGAAACATTGCGCATGACGCTCTCCGATGTCGCCTCGCTCGCCCAGGTTCAGCGTCCCGTCGTTTCCATGTGGCGCAAGCGCAGCAGCGGAGGCCCGCTGCCGTTCCCGGCGGCAGCTGCCCGCGTGAACGGCGTGGAGCACTTCGACGCCGACGATGTCACTGCCTGGCTCCAGGCCACTGGCCGGGGCAACAACCCGGAGGCTCGGAACGATGTCGCAGTTTTCGCGAGACTGGCCGCACCGCTTGGCGAACTGCCGCGTGACAGTCGGCAGACCTTCGAAGGCCTGACCGCGCTCCTCGCCCTGAAGGTCATCACGGGACAGGCTCTGGCACAAAGTTCTGCAGCCGAACTGTTGGATGCCGCAGATGAAGCGGACCCTGACGATGTGTTCTTATACTCCGAACTCGAGGCGCTCGGCTCGGCGCTCTCAGGATTGGCCGGCTTCGCCGACCGGTTGGCGGACAGTGCGTTCAGCGCGCCGGCGGCCTTTGAAAAACTGCTCGCCCACCGGTTCAAGGAGGGGCTGCGAGAGCAATCAGACACCGCGCTGACGGAAGAGGCACTGAAGCTCGTGGGCGCAACTGCCATGGAACTGGCATCCACCCTGGACAGCAGGCTGCTATTCGTCGACTCGACGCCCGGCGGGAGCGACGTGATGCTGAGCATCGTCGAGCAATTCGGAGAGTCGCGGCCCATCACTCTCCTGGCAGCCGACCACCATGGCAGCGCGTCGCGACTGGCCCGCCGTCGTCTGGCAGTGCATGGCACGGACAGCAGCCCCGTGAAGATCGACGCCAAGGGTGCGTTTGCTGTCAATGGCCCGGCGGTGCACGTCGCTCAATATCCCGCCCCAGGCAATCCAGCTTTGGACACCACTGGCATCCTGAACAGCATCGAGAACATCGTCCTGCAAATGGACGACAACCAGCGCGCGGTTGTCATCGCGCCTGCCCGGGTATTGTGCGACGCTCTCGCTGGAGAGGCCGGCAACCTGCGCTCAGACCTGTTGCGCTCGGGCCGAGTTCGTGCCATCGTCCGGCTCCAACCGGGACTTCTCCGTGCCAAGCCCCGGGAGCCGCAGGCCCTTTGGGTGCTGGGGCCGTCCTTCGCTGATGTGCCGATTGCGGAACGCTGGACGAGCGTGGCAGACCTGAGCACCACGCCGCTCACCCTGGATGTCAGCCAGGACCTGATCAGCGACGTCGTCGCATCCATGGGCGACCGCGCCACTATCCGCGCGCACTCGTTCAGGTTCACCCGGCAGGTCCAAACCCGCGTCCTCCTCGCCGGCAAGGGTTCCCTCGTGAACGGTTTGCCTACCAGAAGTTCGACGGCGGCTGGCAGCGCCGAGTCTGCGCTTCGGGTCGAGGAACTCGTGCGTCTGTTGTCGACTGGGGCGTCAACATCTGCACTGCCCGGAGTACAGCCGGCCGTACCGGGCACTGGACTCCGGCCCGCTTCAGTTCAGGAACTCCTGTCGGCAGGAACCCTCAAGTACGTCAAAGGCATCAGGGTGGAGGCGACTGACCTCAACCGGCAGGCGGGAATCCGGATCCTGGGCCGTGAGGAACTCACGGATCTGAACAACGCCAAGCCACGGTTCATCACGCTCCTCGAGTTCGCGGCCAGATACCCGGCCGGGCGCCTCACCGAACCAGGCGACATTGTTTTCTGCACCAGCCCGCGGCCCGCCGCGCTGGTCGATGCGGAGGGCGGCGCCGTCGTGGTCTTCCCCGCCCGGATCCTGAGAATCGACCGCGGCGATCCCGGCGGTCTGGTGCCGGTCGTGGTTGCCGCTGACATCAGCAACCGCCCCGCCGCGGACAAGTCATGGCGGAACTGGCGGCTGCGCCGCGCACCGGAAGCCCACCGACAGCCGCTCGCCAACGCGTTAGAGACCCTGCAACACGAGCAGGCCCAAGCCCGGCAACGTCTCAAACATCTGGAAGAACTCGCTACCCTGATTACGGACGGCGTAGCGGGCGGAAGCCTTACCCTGACAGACCCCATTTCCAACGCCGCACCAAAAGAAGGAACTGCATAATGCCCCCGAAGCTGAAGGTGGACCTCGCCCCGTCCACCATGAAGGAACTCAAGGACACCCTCTGGAAGGCGGCGGACAAGCTCCGCGGTTCGATGGATGCCTCGCAGTACAAGGACGTGATCCTGGGGCTGGTCTTCCTGAAGTACGTGTCGGACGCGTTCGAAGAGCGGCGCGGGATTATCCAGGCCGAGCTGGAGGCTGACGGCCTGGCCGAAGAGCAGATAGCACTGCTCATCGACGACGTGGACGAGTACACGGGCCACGGCGTGTTCTGGGTTCCGGCCCGGGCACGGTGGACCTACCTGGCAGAGAACGCCAAGGGCCTGGACGCAATCGACGGCGCCGAGCCCAAGTCCATCGGACTGCTCATCGATGACGCCATGGACCTCATCATGGCCGACAACAAGAGCCTGGCCGCCACGCTCCCCCGCATCTACAACCGGGACAACGTGGACCAGCGCCGCCTCGGCGAGCTCCTGGACCTGTTCAACTCCGCCCGGTTCACGGGCATGGGAGCCGGCCGCGCGCGTGACCTCCTGGGTGAAGTGTACGAGTACTTCCTGGAGAAGTTCGCCAAGGCCGAAGGCAAGCGCGGCGGCGAGTTCTACACGCCGGCCGGCGTGGTCCGTGTGCTGGTGGAAGTCTTGGAACCGCACAGCGGCCGGGTTTACGACCCCGCCTGCGGTTCAGGCGGCATGTTCGTGCAGACCGAAAAGTTCCTGGACGCCCACAACGAGGACCGCACCGCGATTTCGGTCTACGGCCAGGAGCTCAACGAACGCACCTGGCGGATGGCCAAGATGAACCTCGCCATCCACGGCCTGAACGCCAACCTGGCCTCCCGCTGGGGCGACACCTTCGCACGGGACCAGCACCCGGACATGCAGGCCGACTACATCATGGCCAACCCGCCCTTCAACATCAAGGACTGGGCCCGCTCCGAGTCCGACCCCCGATGGAAGTACGGTGTGCCCCCTGCCGGCAACGCCAACTACGCGTGGATCCAGCACATCATCTCCAAGCTGGCCCCGGGTGGTTCCGCGGGCGTGGTCATGGCCAACGGTTCCATGTCCTCCAACTCCGGCGGCGAGGGCGAGATCCGAGCGCAGCTGGTGGAGGCTGACCTCGTTTCCTGCATGGTGGCCCTGCCCACGCAGCTCTTCCGCAGCACCGGTATTCCGGTCTGCACCTGGTTTTTCGCGAAGGACAAGACCGCCGGTCCGCGCGACTCCGTGGACCGCACCGGCCAGGTGCTGTTCATCGACGCCCGGAACCTGGGCTACATGGTGGACCGCGCCGAACGCGCCCTGTCCGACGAGGACATCGCCAAGATCGCCAACACCTTCCACGCCTGGCGCGGCTCGGCTTCCGCTGTTTCAGCCGGGCTGGAGTACGACGACGAGGCCGGCTTCTGCCGTTCGGCCACGCTCGCGGAAATCAAGGCAGCAGACTACGCGCTGACACCCGGACGGTACGTCGGCGCTGCTGATATTGAGGACGACGGCGAGCCGATCGAGGAGAAGATCGCACGGTTGTCGAAGGAGTTGTTCGAGCAGTTCGAAGAGTCGGAGCGTTTGGCCGCTGTTGTTCGTGAGCAGCTGCGGAGGGTTTCGTGAGCGAATGGCCAATCGTCAGGCTTGGTGACGTAGCGGATGAGGTCACTGTCGGCCATGTTGGGCCCATGGCGATGCACTACCAGGAGTCCGGCGTTCCATTTTTGCGGTCGCAGAATGTCATTCAGCACACGGTTGCTTTGAATGACGTCAAGTACATCTCCCCGGAGTTTCATGCAACTTTGTCGAAATCTCGGCTCCGGCCAGGCGACGTCATTACTGTTAGAACGGGCAAGCCAGGCACGACATCCGTGGTTCCCGAATTCCTCAATGATGCCAATTGCTCGGACCTAGTCATCACTCGACCCGGCAGTTCCCTCAACGCCCGCTGGCTCAGTTACTACATGAACAGCGCCGGCTCACACTTCATCAACTCGCAACTCGTGGGTGCTGTGCAGCAGCATTTCAACGTTGGATCGGCAAAGTCAATGACGTTCTCACTGCCTTCCTTAGCGGAGCAGGGAGCGATTGCGGAGGTGTTGGGTGCCCTCGACGACAAGATCGCCGCAAACACCAAACTCGCTGCGACAGCGGGTGAGTTAGCGGGTCTTGTTTTCGATCTAGCAGCGACTAATCTCGACATCCAGCCAATGAGTGAGGTTCTCAGCCCCGTTCTGGGCGGGACGCCACAACGGTCACGAGCAGAATTTTGGGGCGGAAATCAACTCTGGGCCTCGGCTAAGGACATCACCGGAGCGGAATTCGGAGTCATCACAGACACAGATGAAAAGATCACACAGATGGCAGTGTCGACTACTAAGACGAAACCGCTACCGTCCGGGAGCGTCATTCTGACAGCTCGGGGAACCGTTGGCGCTGTTGCCAGGCTGGCAACACCTTCCTCGTTTAACCAGTCCTGTTACGGGTTTGTCCCAGGTCAAGTTCCACCCGGAGTCCTCTACTTCGCTGTGCTGCGCGCAACTCAGCGTGCCAAGGAGATCGCCCACGGTTCAGTGTTCGACACCATCACCATGAAAACCTTTGACCATCTCCCATTTCCTAAATTCGATGACGACGCTCTTTCTGCAACAGAGGGCCGAATTGGCCCGCTGCTCGACGCAGTCGCAGGGTCCGTGATTGAGAACGCAAAGCTCGCCGCCACCCGCGACGCCCTTCTCCCCCAGCTCATGTCCGGCAAGCTCCGGGTCAAGGACGCGGAAACAGTGTTGGAGGAAGCCGGGGTATGAACGTGCAACGCGTTGCACTATTGCCAAGGATGGGCGTTGCAATTGGGCAAGCGCCGCTTGCCCAATTGGCACCGGGCCACTCTGCAATGATGCAAGGCCGTGCTCAAATTGGCCGGAAACCGTTCGAATCTTGCAAGCGGCACTTGCAAGATTGACCGGGGCAAGGTCGTCGAGGAATGTTGCAACGGGTTGCAACATTCCCGCGACGACGCACAACCTCTGCACAATCATCGAGCGGGAACAGGGTCGGACAGGACAGTGCCATATTTGTGCAGCGGGCGGCTGCACAATTGCGATTGACCCCAGCTCCAATGTTGCAGACGCCATCTGCAACATGAATTTCGATTCATACTCCCAGCGGGCTAGGCAAAACAACAGGCGCGGCGAAAAGCGCTGGCCCACTTGGCGCCTGAGTAAGCTGGACAGCAATCAACATTGGGGGAATCACCGTGACAGCACCAGCAGTAGTCTTTTCCGAAGCCGACTGGGAAGGCGCCGCGAAGGAGCGGCTCGGCGAGATGGACTGGAAGCCGCTGGAAGGCCAGGCAATCGCTCCCGGCTCCGGGGAGCGGGATTCCTGGTCCGAGCTACTTATCCGGCCGAGGCTCCTTGCGGCCCTCC
Organism: Pseudarthrobacter sp. MDT3-1; assembly: GCF_054510755.1. Lineage (NCBI taxonomy): Bacteria > Bacillati > Actinomycetota > Actinomycetes > Micrococcales > Micrococcaceae > Pseudarthrobacter > Pseudarthrobacter sp. MDT3-1. The sequence continues at coordinate 102,823 of NZ_JBTNDX010000006.1, forward strand.
AGCGCTTCAACCCGACGGTCCCGGCCCAATACCTGCAGCAGGCGCTGTCGGAAATCGCGGCAGCCAAATCCAACGACGCTCTCGCCGAGAACCACCGGATCCACAACTGCCTCGTGGACGGCTACCGACTGACCTACATCGACTCCGACGGCGACGAAGCCAACCCCACCATCAGGCTCATCAGCCAAGAGCCCGACCAGAACGACTGGCTCGCGGTCAACCAGGTCACACTGATGGAGGGCGACTACAAGCGTCGCTTCGACGTCGTGCTCTATTGCAACGGCATGCCCGTGAGCATCATCGAGCTAAAAAAGGCGGGCAGCGCGCACGCCGATCTCCCCGGCGCCCACGCCCAGCTCCAGACTTATCTCCGCGAATTCCCGATGGCCTTCCGTTTCTGCGTTTTTACGCTCGCCACGGATGGAATCCAGGCCAAGTACGGAACGCCGTTCACGCCCTTCAACCACTTCTCACCCTGGAATGTTGACGACGACGGCGTGCCCGTCCCCCAGGGCTTCATGCTCGACGGCGATGCCGTCACAGCCTTGGATACCGCACTGGATGGCCTCTACAACCAGGAGCGCTTCCTGCAGCTGACGCGCAACTTCACCGCCTTTGACCAGGGCTCGGGCGGGCTCGCCAAACGCATCGCCAAGCCCCACCAGTACTACGCCGTGACCAAGGCAGTGGCCAGCACCATCCAGGCGGTGGAAAGCAACGGCAAGGCCGGCGTTGTCTGGCATACCCAGGGGTCGGGCAAATCCATGGAGATGGAACTCTACGCGAACATGGTTGCACGGCAGCCAAAGTTGAAGAACCCGACCGTCGTGGTCATTACCGACCGGAACGAACTGGACGGCCAGCTGTTCGAAGGCTTCGACCGCAGCCTGCTCCTCGCCGAGTCTCCCAAGCAGATCAAACGCCGATTGGAACTGCGGGACGAGCTGAGCAACAGGACTACCGGCGGCATCTACTTCACGACGCTCCAGAAGTTCGGACGCAGCAAGTCGGAAAAGGACGCAGGCGCCGACCACCCGCTGCTGTCCGACCGGCGCAACATCATTGTGGTGGTCGACGAGGCCCACCGGTCGCATTATGACGACCTGGACGGTTATGCCCGGCACCTCCGCGACGCGCTCCCCTATGCCACTTTGATCGCCTTCACCGGTACGCCGATCTCCTTTGATGACCGGAATACCCAGGATGTCTTCGGCGACTACATCGACGTCTACGATCTGTCACGCGCGGTGGAGGACGGGGCCACGGTACCCGTCTACTTCGAGCCTCGGCTAATCAAAGTAGGGCTGGCCTCCGATGTCACCGAGGAAGACTTGGACAAGTCCGCCGACGAAGCAACCCTCGGCCTGGACGATACCGAGCGGGCACGCATCGAGGCGAGCGTCGCCGTCGTCAACGCTGTCTATGGTGCGCCGCAGCGCATTGCGGCGCTGGCGGCTGACCTGGTGGCGCATTGGGAGAACCGGCGTGACCGGATGGGCAAGTTCATCGAGGCGCCGGGCAAGGCCATGATCGTGGGCGGGACCCGCGAGATCTGCGCGAAGCTGTACTCCGCAATTGTAGAACTGCGGCCGGACTGGCATTCGGATGACCTCTCCAAAGGCAAGATCAAGGTGGTGTACTCGGGCGACGCGACTGACGTGCCGCCCGTTTCCGACCACGTGCGGCGGGACTCGTTGAATGCTCAGGTGAAAGAACGGCTCAAAAACGTTGACGACGAGCTGGAGCTGGTGATCGTCAAGGACATGATGCTCACCGGCTACGATTCCCCGCCCCTGCACACCCTGTACCTGGACCGGCCGCTCAAGGGCGCACTGCTGATGCAGACGCTCGCACGCGTGAACCGCACGTTCCGCGGCAAAGAGGACGGGCTGCTGGTGGCGTACGCTCCGCTGGCGGAGAACCTGGCGAAGGCGCTGGGCGAGTACACGCAGTCGGACCGGGCGAACAAGCCGGTGGGCAAGAACATCGATGAGGCTGTTGGCCTGACCCTGTCCCTGGTGGAGTCGCTGCGTTCCTTGCTGGCGGGCTACGACTGGAAGTCCGTGTTGATGAAGGGCGGGCCCAAGGCATTTCTGAATGCCGTCACTGGTGCGGTCAGTTACTTGCGCAGCCCGGGTTCGCCCGGTAACCAGCCGGCTGACGGGGAAGAGTCGCTTGCCGCGAAGTACCGCAAGTTCTCCAGCCAGCTGTCACGTGCCTGGGCGCTGTGCTCGGGCTCCGAGACGTTGGCTGAGCTGCGTCCCGAGATCCAGGTGTACGAGGAGATCCGCGTCTGGATGGCGAAGTACGACGCCGCCGACCGGCAGGCCAGCGGCGAGCCGGTACCGGAGGAGATCCAGCGTCTGTTGGGGAACCTGATTGCTTCGGCGACGTCCTCCGGCGAGGTGCTCGACATCTACGAGGCAGCCGGCATGCCCAAGCCGTCCTTGGATGACCTGACGCCGGAGTTCATCGCGAAGACGCAGAAGGCGCGGAACCCGCAGCTGGCCATAGAGGCCCTGCGTAAGCTCATTGCGGACGAGTCCGCGGCATCAACACGGAATAACGTGATCCGGCAGCGGGCGTTTTCCGAGAGAATCACCGAGCTGATGAAGAAGTACACGAATCAGCAGCTGACGTCTGCGGAGGTTATTGCGGAGCTGGTGGAGCTGGCTCGCGAGGTCGCAGCTGAGGGTAAACGGGGCCAACAGTTCACTCCCCCGCTGAATTCTGACGAGCTGGCGTTCTACGACGCCGTTGCTCAAAACGAATCGGCGGTGGAGGTCCAGGGCGAAGGTGTGCTGGCTGACATCGCGCGCGAACTGGTTTCGGTGATGAGGCGCGACGTCCGGACGGACTGGACTGTTCGCGATGACGTGCGGGCCAAGCTGCGGTCTTCGATCAAGCGGTTGCTGGTGCGATTTGGCTATCCGCCGGACAAGCAGCCCGAGGCGATCAAGCTGGTTATGGAGCAGATGGAGTCTATGGCGCCGCGGTTTGCCGAAGCTCGGGCGTAGCGGGATGCCGAGCGACGAACTGCAAAATCCGTCGCTCGGCTGCTGGTCACACGTGGGGCATGGCCGAAAGTATCAGCACAGCCACAATGAAGAAAATCAACCCGAGAAACATGCGCAGCGCCCACCTGAAAGACCGGTACTTAGCCTCCACGATTTTCGAGAGGGCGAACGCCTGCTCCCAAGCCTCTGCGACGCGGCTTGCCGAAGGAAAACTAAGTGGAGCTGAGCTACGTCCGGCCATTGAGGGCCACGCGAAACGGTTGTCTTCCGACACTTTCACAGTTCGTGGCCGAAGACACTCTCCCACAAAGAACAGAGTCGCTATTGATGTCACAACGACACCAGCAAGGGCAAAGGCCAGTGGAAAAACCACGTGGACATCTTGTCTCTGAAGTGCGCTAACGATTCGGCTGGACTGGCCCGCGAGTATAGTCAGCGATACGCCAAGCACCGCAGCCAAAATCGTTACCTTCGTGTCGGCATTCTTGATCCAACTGCCTGACTCCTGCATAGCTACTTTGGCGTCTTCCCAATCCTCCGACTCGCCAGACGACTTTTTCTTCCTAAGCAGCCACATGGTGCGCATACCCTTCCATCGGCCAAGTGCCGGTGAAGAGCCACTCAACGTACGCGGCATGCCAATGAGCCGCCCATCCAACAGCTGTAGCGATCGTGTCCGTTTTTGGGTCCCAGTCGTCCTGTGCAGCTACACAAAGGTTGCCATTCATGAATGTGTGGGGCGATGCAACCGAGTGTCGTCCGAGCCGTCCCGTTTTAGGCCTGCCTGGTATGACGTGCGGAAGACCGTGATCAACTCGATGTTGAACGGTGACTGTGAACTTTCCATAGCCAGTGTCTATTGCTCCCACCCACGCAGGGGGACGCTCATCATTTCCTCCAAGCTCAGCGAACCCGGGAAAGAATTGGGCCATGGCATCGCGATCGCGCGCGACCGACTCTTCGTTGGTCCACCAAGGGAGGGCCGCGGCGCCATGTTCGACGGGGTTGGTTCCTCCGTGAAAAGTGTGACGCTTCATTGGCATTCCGACCGCGCTAGGAGTTGCGGAGGCAGCAGAGAAAACAATCCTGCCGGAAGGCGTAACCCGGCGTTCAACGTTGTAACCATGGTGCTTCAAGACATTCAGTATGGTCATGATGGCCTCCTAGACGGTCTCGAGGGCGCGGCCCGCGAGCTCATCGATGGTGCTGTCTACTTCGGGCAGCAGGGGACGCCACCTGTAATCAAAGAACCTGTAGCTACAGTCTTCTCCCGCCCGTGTGTAAGTCTTAGGTGACTTCTTGTGGTGGGTGAGCAGGGCACCGTTGTCCACGTACTCAGCGAACCTCTCCCCGATGACGACTTCCCATGACATGGCCGCCTTCTCGCACTTAGCCGCGAAATTTGACGCAAACCCGATTACGTTGATCTCACTTATCTGGTCTGTGCCGGTGCGCATAAAAACCGCTTCTCCGTAGTCACAGCCTGCTCGTGCCTGCACAGGTTGCAGCCCACGTTGCGTGAGTGCGGGGTTCAGGGTGGTCTGGACCGCATCCAAGGAAGCGGCGGAAGCCAAAGCGGCTAGTGCTACAGCGACGCGAGGGTCATCATGTGGCCCAAATCCAGCAAAAAGCCCGTCGCCCCGTAGCCCAAGCACATGGCCGCCCAGGCTATGCACAATGCCAGTGAAACCGCTCAAGACCGCATGCGCGAGGTCCGCAACCGCTCCCGGTTCATCCCAAAACGTACGTCCGGTGAAATTTGTGAGATCAAGGAACACTGACGCCATCTCGCATGACTCCCGTTGCCCTACCTCGAGCCGGTTGTACAGTGGGTGCCCTGTCTGAAGGGATTCAGCAACGGATCGTGACTTGAGAACGAGGGGGTTGCGCAGGGTATCGAAGCGGTTCAGCACCCTGGTGCTGAACTCTTCGGCATAGAAACTCTTCAAAACGTGTCCTTAGTGATTGTTGGATGTGCTCTGCTACTGCGAGCGATACGCGGTAGCTTCGACGATCAACACCACTCCATACGACGGCATTTGGCGTGTCGCAGTGTTCGGAGCTAAAGTCTCTATGTTCGAGTAGAAGAGAACAAAGAGGCAGTGGGTGTAATCATCACGGTCTAATGACTGGATAGCCATTAGATGCTGCTTCAGAAACCCGGTTGCGATTGCCGTCGCAACCGGGTTTCTCTTCCTTCAATGGAGGAGCATCACTCCCAGGGAGTGGTGCTCCTCCATTCATTGGCGAAGGCTAAAAATTCCAATCTTCGTCCTCAGTGTTGACGGCCTTGCCGATCACGTAGCTCGAACCCGACCCGGAGAAGAAGTCGTGGTTCTCGTCGGCGTTCGGTGACAGGGCCGAGAGGATGGCCGGGTTCACATCGGTGACGGAAGCCGGGAACATGGCCTCGTAGCCCAGGTTCATGAGGGCCTTGTTGGCGTTGTAGTGCAGGAACTTCTTGACGTCCTCGGCCAGGCCAACGGAGTCGTAGAGGTCGTGCGTGTACTGGACTTCGTTTTCGTAGAGCTCGAAGAGCAGCTCGAAGGTGTAATCCTTGATCTCCTGCTTGCGCTCCTCGGAGAGACCTTCTAGGCCTTTCTGGAACTTGTAGCCGATGTAGTAGCCGTGCACGGCCTCATCGCGGATGATCAGGCGGATCAGGTCAGCCGTGTTCGTCAGCTTGGCCCGTGAGGACCAGTACATGGGCAGGTAGAAGCCCGAATAGAACAGGAAGCTCTCCAGCAGGGTGGAGGCCACCTTGCGTTTCAGGGGATCGTCGCCCTGGTAGTAGTCCATGACGATCTGGGCCTTCTTCTGAAGGTTCTCGTTCTCGGTGGACCAGCGGAACGCCTCGTCGATCTCCTTCGTGGAGGCAAGCGTGGAGAAGATGGAGGAGTAGCTCTTCGCGTGCACGGACTCCATGAACGCAATGTTCGTGTAGACGGCTTCCTCGTGCGGGGTGATCGCGTCCGGAATCAACGAAACGGCGCCGACGGTGCCCTGGATGGTGTCCAGCAGGGTCAGGCCGGTGAACACGCGCATGGTGAGCTGCTGCTCGTCCGGAGTCAGCGTGGCCCACGACTGGACGTCGTTGGAGAGCGGGATCTTCTCCGGCAGCCAGAAGTTGTTGACCAGGCGGTTCCAGACGTCGACATCCTTCTCGTCCTGGATGCGGTTCCAGTTGATCGCCTCAACATGGCTGAGAAGCTTTACTCTTTCGGTCATGACTCCGACTCACTTTCTGAAGAAAGACTTGGTTTGGCTGAGTCCTCGACGCAGAATCTGCAGTCGGCTTTCTCTACGCCCTTGTTGGTGTGATGTCTGGTGTGGGCACTGCGTTGGCTGGACGGCTTGGGGATGCCTTTTCGGACCGCCGACATTTTCGCACGGGTTTCGGCACTTGCCTGCTTCCCGAAGTTGGGGTTGCCTGCACCCTTCCTTGCTTCGGAGAACGCCGCCCTGGATTCTTCGCCCATGGTGTGCCCATAGCTTGGGTGGTCCGGACCGAACTTGCCGAAGTTCGCATTGTCAGAACCGGAATTCGTGCCCTTACGATCCTCGGACCACTTCTGGCGCTGCTCCAGGCTGTGGTTCTTCCCGTAGAAGGAAGCTCCCGGCCCGGACTGGCGAGCAATCTTCCGGCCGGTTGAACGAATGCGAGCAGCTTCCCGCATGGCCTCCGTCCACACAACGCCCGTCGGCCCCATTCCACCCTCGGACAGATTCAGCAACCGATCGCCTTCCCTCCGCAAATAGCTGATCCAGTCGATCTCAGCCTGCCCAAGCTCTGGCAGTCCTTCGATCCAGTCCAGCTCATCTGCGATAACGTCAGAGCGATCGTGCTTACGGAGCCAATCGTAGAAGGGCGTCTTGCGCCCCTCGGCGGCCACGCGGAGGTGCTGATGGAAACGACGACTGGCCGTCTTGGTGGTGATACCGATGTAGCGGTATTCGACCTCCCGCCGGAGCCGGATGCCGTAGACCAAGCCGCCTGTCGCCGTCGTCGTTTCCATCATTTCATCCCCTCGCGAAAATCAACTGATTTAGGTTGTCATAGTGCACAGCTGACGCAGCCCTCCACCTCAGTTCCCTCCAGCGCGAGCTGGCGGAGACGGATGTAATAGATGGTCTTGATGCCCTTCTTCCAGGCGTAGATCTGGGCCCGGTTGATGTCGCGCGTGGTGGCCGTGTCCTTGAAGAACAGCGTCAGGGACAGTCCCTGGTCCACGTGCTGGGTGGCTGCGGCGTAGGTGTCGATGACCTTCTCGTAGCCGAGCTCGTACGCGTCCTGGTAGTACTCCAGGTTGTCGTTCGTAAGGTACGGCGCCGGGTAGTACACGCGGCCCAGCTTGCCTTCCTTGCGGATCTCGATCTTGGACGCCACCGGGTGGATCGAGGAGGTGGAGTTGTTGATGTAGGAGATCGAGCCCGTCGGCGGCACAGCCTGCAGGTTCTGGTTGTATATGCCGTGTTCCATGACGGAAGCCTTCAGCTCACGCCAGTCATCCTGGGTGGGGATGTGGATGTTCTTGAACAGCTCCGCGACCTTCTCGGTCTGCGGCACCCATTCCTGCTCCGTGTACTTGTCGAAGAACTCGCCCGAGGCGTACTTGGACTTCTCGAAGCCGCCGAAGGTCTGCCCGGTCTGGATGGACAGCAGGTTGGAGGCGCGGACCGCGTGGTACACCACCGAGTAGAAGTAGATGTTGGTGAAGTCCAGGCCCTCTTCGGAACCGTAGTGGACCCGCTCGCGGGCCAGGTAGCCGTGCAGGTTCATCTGGCCGAGGCCGATCGCGTGGGACTGGTCGTTGCCGCGGGCGATGGACGGCACCGAGGTGATGTTGGACATGTCCGAAACTGCCGAGAGGGACCGGATGGCCGTCTCGATGGTCAGGCCGAAGTCCGGGCTGTCCATGGCCTTCGCGATGTTCAGCGAACCCAGGTTGCAGGAGATGTCCTTGCCGGTCTGGTCGTAGGACAGATCATCGTGGTACGTGGTGGGCTGGGAAACCTGGAGGATCTCCGAGCACAGGTTGGACATGATGATCTTGCCGTCGATCGGGTTTTCCCGGTTCACGGTGTCCTCGAACATGATGTACGGGTAGCCGGATTCGAACTGGATCTCGGCGAGGGTCTGGAAGAACTCGCGCGCCTTGATCTTGGTCTTCTTGATCCGGGAATCGTCCACCATCTCGTAGTACTTCTCGGTGACCGAGACGTCGGAGAACGGCATGCCGTAGACGCGTTCGACGTCGTACGGGGAGAACAGGTACATGTCCTCGTCCTTCTTGGCCAGCTCGAACGTGATGTCCGGGATGACAACGCCCAGCGAGAGGGTCTTGATACGGATCTTCTCATCCGCGTTCTCGCGCTTGGTGTCCAGGAAGCGGTAGATATCCGGGTGGTGCGCGTGCAGGTACACCGCACCGGCACCCTGGCGGGCACCGAGCTGGTTGGCGTAGGAGAAGCTGTCCTCGAGGAGCTTCATCACGGGGATGACGCCGGAGGACTGGTTCTCGATCTGCTTGATCGGGGCGCCGACTTCGCGGATGTTGGTCAGCGCGAACGCCACACCGCCGCCGCGCTTGGACAGCTGCAACGCCGAGTTGATGGACCGGCCGATCGACTCCATGTTGTCTTCGATGCGGAGCAGGAAGCAGGAGACCAGCTCGCCGCGCTGGCGCTTGCCGGCGTTCAGGAACGTGGGCGTGGCCGGCTGGAAGCGGCCTTCGATGATCTCGTCCACCATCTGCAGTGCGAGCTGCTCGTCGCCGCGGGCGAGGTGCAGGGCCACCATGCAGACGCGGTCCTCGTAGCGTTCCAGGAAGCGATTGCCGTCAAACGTCTTCAGCGTGTAGGACGTGTAGAACTTGAATGCGCCCAGGAAGGTCTCGAAGCGGAACTTCTTTTTGTACGCGCGGTTGTAGAGCTCGCGGATGAAGTTCATCGTGTACTGGTCGAGGGTTTCGCGCTCGTAGTACTGGTTCTTCACCAGGTAGTCGAGCTTCTCTTCCAGGTCATGGAAAAAGACGGTGTTGTTGTTCACATGCTGCAGGAAGTACTGGTGTGCAGCCTCGCGGTCGGCCTCGAACTGGATCTCGCCGTTCGGACCGTACAGGTTCAGCATGGCGTTGAGCTCGTGATAGCCCAGGCCCTTATAGGCGGCCGGCATCTCGGGCTTTTCGACGGCGGCGCCTGCGCGGGTGCCCTGGCCTTCGGCCCTGGTTACTTCTGTGTCTGCGACAGTCGTGTCCAAAACGTGTCCAATCCATTGTGTACGCGGGCGACGTCTTCTGGCGTGCCCATTAGTTCAAATCTGTAAAGCCGGGGGACGTTGCACTTGGCGGCAATAATGTCCGCGGCCATGCAGTAGTTGTCCCCGAAGTTTGTGTTGCCTGCACCGATAACCCCACGGATCAGTTGCCTGTTCTGCGGGTCGTTTAGAAAGCGGATCACCTGCTTGGGCACGGAGCCCTCTCCCCCGGTGCCCCCGTAGGTCGGCACCACCAGCACGTAAGGCCGGGTGGCGAGAAGGGGTGCATCCTTTGTATGGAGCGGGATCCGTGCCAGCTCACGTCCGAGCTTCGCGACAAAGCGGCTGGTGTTCTCGGAGGTGGAGGAAAAGTAGATGAGCTGGCTCTGTGTGGTGACAGGCTGCAACGGGTCCACCTGGGCCCTGGCCACTGCCAGTGCTGACACGGGAGTCACCTCATGTGTGGGTATTGAAAGTTGCCGGCTGGCGAAAAGTGCAGGGCCTTAGGCCACGGAGGAAACGGCAGACAGTGCCAGTTCCTCGATCTTGTCCGGGCGGAAGCCTGACCAGTGGTCCTGGTCCGTGACTACAACAGGTGCCTGCATGTAGCCCAGCGCCTTCAGGCGCTCGAGGGCATCGGCGTCCTGGGAGATGTCAACGCTCTGGTAAGTGATGCCCTTTTTGTCCAGCGCACGGTAGGTTGCGTTGCACTGTACACACGCAGGTTTGGTGTAAACCGTAACGGTCATGGTCCTGTCCCCTTTTATCGAAATCTTCGCTCGTCTTTGTCCCGCCCAAGCTAGTACGTCGATACTACATGTAGTGCAGACGGCTCTTCGGAACCCCAAGATGATGTATTACAAGTATGTCATTTAATGCACTTTTAATCCACAGGCAGAGGCCCTCAAAATGTCCGGAATCCCGCCATTTTTGCGGACGTCATCCACACCCTGTGGAGTACTTAGCCACATTTTCCGGCCCGGCGTGTCGCCTGCGGGACGGCGTGTCGCGCGTGGCTCGAACAGGCCAAACCGGAGTCTTAGCTCCGTACCGTGGGCAGCGACGCCAAGAGGCCCATGGCGCGGTCGAGCAGGTCATCCATGCTTCCCCGGGCCGCTCCGGCCACAGCCTGCCTCGCCACGGCATCCGCACGGACCGTGTCCCCGGACTCCAGCGCCGCGCTGGCCTCTGCCAGGAGGATCTCAACCTGTACCCAGGCGTACGAATCAGTGACCCGGCTGCAGAGGATCCCCGCGTTCTTCATCCACTCCAGTGCAGTATCGGCGTTGCCTTCCAGCAAATGCGTGAGCCCGATGGTCTTCGCAGCAAGGCCTTCCCAGCAGGGGTCCTGCAGCTGGCGTGCGAGCGCGAAGGTTGCCTCCGCCTGCTCCCGGACCACCCCGGGCCGTTCTCCATCGGACAGACGGGCATGGGCCAGCCACGCTTCCGGCCAGGGCCGGAATGCCGTCCAGCGTTCGCGGCGGGCCAGTTCGCAGGATTGCCGGGCCCATTCTCCGGCCTCGTCCACGCGGCCCAGGAGAAACAGGCTTCGTGCCCCCAGTCCCAGGTTCCAGGCTTCACGCCTGACGGAACCGGCACTCCGGCTCAGCTCGACGGCGGCAGCGAACTGGTCGGCACCTGCTTCAAGCTTGCCCCAGTCGCTGAGGTTCATGGCTTCAAACCCGGCGATCGCCGCGTCGAGGGACGGATCCCCGGTTGCCAGCCCGCGGGCAGTTTCCAGGTATCCGGCGGCACTGGCCCGCCGTCCGGCGAGGATGTCAACATATGCCAGCTCCGACAGCGCCTTTGCCGCTACCGGCTCCGCGCCAGCGGCAGACGCCAGGTCTACGGCGGCGGCAAGAATGATGGAGCCTTCGTCGTCGTAGCCTCGAATTGAGTGGACGAGCGCCGCGCCGAGCTCGGTCAGGCAGCGGCTCAGCAGTTCCTTGTCGCCGGATAACTCGGCTGCGGCGGACGCTCCGCGCAGGCATTCGATCCCGGCGTCGGCAGCGCCGGCTGACAGGGCGGCAAGCCCGGCCTCGCACAGGGACTGGGCGGACGCGCGGGCTGAAACACCGGGTACCGGCGCCGCGACGGCGGGCCGTGCGGCCGCGCGGAGGGCCGCGGTGGGCCTTGTTCCGAGCTCGGCGGCGAACATTGCTTCGCTGGCGTCGGCCTGCCGGAGGGCAGCGTCCACATCACCGGATGAGGCCAGCGCCTTGACCAGCAGGATGTGCGGCCCTTCTTCGAAGGGCGCCCGTGCCACCATGGCCCGGGAAAGTTCCACGGCCCGGGCGGACTGCCGGGCAGAAAGCGCCCGAAGAGCGGCCTGCCTCAGGGCGCTGAGCACCTCACTGTCCACCCTCTGGCGCTCCACCAGGAGCCAGGACTCAAACCCTGGCGATCCCTTGACGTCGATCCCTTCCAGGAAGTGCCCTTCGGGAATCTCCGTTTCCAGCACGCCCCGCGAGAGTTCGGCCACGTCCACAGCTATATCCGGACCGAGCCCGTGCGAGACAGGGTTGCCCCGGAAAGCTTCGGCCAGGCCCGTTTTCCGACGCAGTTCAGCCAGCGTCCACCGCAGTGCCCCCATGGGATCGTCGGCGTCAGAAAACAGCTCATCCACGAGAACCTGGCGGGAAACCGGCCCCGATGACCGGACCAGCCTCCCCAATACGGCCCAGCTCTTGTGGCCTCTGGGCCCGGGAATCGGCTGGCCGTCGCGTTCAAGACCCAATCTGCCGATCAACCGAAGGCGCAGCACAAGCACAATGTAGCAACGCTCAGGCAGCCAGCACCAGAGCGGGTGCCGGATTGAGCTGCGCCAGGGGTTCAGCCTGGGCGGGCGCACCCAACTCACGCACCAACACACCGTGAACGATGCCAAATGCCCGCAGCCGGGCTACCTCCGAACCGTCCCAGTCATTGAGCGCGGCCGCCGCGCCCGGCGCAAACGGCTGGACCGCGGATGCCATCATCTCCAGGGTCCGGCGATCCCTCTGGGTGCCCTCAGCCACGATACGGTCGGCTGTGAGGGTGATGAAGGTATTCAGTTCTGCTGTGGTGTTCCAATTAGTTTCCATAACTGGAGTTTCCAGCGCCGGCGTGTGACCGTGCGTGTGACCACCTGAAAATTAAAGCTGAGCCTCCCTGCGGTCCAGCACAATCTGCTGCACGTCCAGGTAGCCGGACTGGAAACCCGCCCGTGAATAGCACAGGTAGAACAGCCACATCCGCTGGAACACGGCGTCGAACCCCAGCCCGCCCACCTCCAGTGAGCGGTCCATGAACCGCCCCTCCCAGAGGCGCAGGGTCGCGGCGTAGTGATCGCCCAGGCCCATCCGTTCCCGCACGCGGAGTGTGGTGTGCTGCTGGGTCACGCTTTCGATGGCCCGCACTGAGGGAAGGAAGCCACCGGGGAAAATGTACTTGTGCACCCAGGTGTACGCGTTGCGCGTAGCCAGCATGCGGCCGTGCGGCATGGTGATGGCCTGGATGGCCACCTTCCCGCCCGGGGCCAGCACGCGGTCAATGGTCTGGAAGTAGATGGGCCAGTACTCATAACCAACCGCCTCGATCATCTCCACCGACACCACGGCGTCGAACTCGCCCTCCACGGCCCGGTAATCCTGCAGCGCAACCGTCACCTGGTCTGCGTAACCGGCAGCCGCAATCCTTTCCTGCGCCAGCGCCCGCTGCTCACTGGACAGCGTCACGCTGTAAACGGTGGCACCACGGGCTGCTGCCCGGAGGGCCAGTTCACCCCAGCCGGTGCCGATCTCCAGCAGCCGCGTGCCTGATCCGACGCCGGCCTTGTCCAGCAGCCTGTCGATCTTGGTCTGCTGGGCCTCCGCCAACGCGTCCCACGGGACCGCATCCAGCGCACCGTCGCTCAGCGGGAAAAGCGCCGAGGAGTAGCTCATGGTGGTGTCCAGGAAGTGGGAGAAGAGCTCGTTGGAGAGGTCGTAGTGCCGCGAGATGTTGCTGCGCGTGTTGTGCTCTTCATTGCGTTCCTGCCGCGGCGTCCGGGGCAGGTACAGGGTCCGCAGCTTCTGCAGCGGAGCGGGAATCAGCGTGTCCACGGACGCGGCGAAGACCTCCAGCACCCCGGCGAGGTCTGATGCTTCCCAGTCCCCCGCCATAAACGACTCGCCCAGCCCGATCAGGCCGTTGTCCCCGATCCGCACTTCGAACGCTGCCGGCCTGAGCATGGTCATCACCGGCGCGTCCAGGCCGCCGGTGCCCAGCACTGAACCGTCCGGGTAGGCAACGCGCAGGGGCAGCCGGCGCACCGCCGCCTTGAACAGCAGGCCGGCGGCCTTGCCCGCCACCAGCGCTTTAGTGCCCGACGGCGCGTGGGCAACACCGGGCCACACTTCCGGATCGATGGTGGCCGGCGACGCCGGTACCCCGGCAGCGGTCCGTTCCGTCACCGGGTGCCGTGCGGCTGACTTCGCGGCGGAGACCTCCGCAGTCGCGGCTGTTCCGTTCTCATCGGTCATTGTCATTGGACTGCCTCCTGTGAGGGGTGATGTGGTTTTTTGATGACTGGCAGGCGTCGAGCCCAGAGTTTGATGCCCTGGATCCGGATCAGCGCCGATACCAGCAGCGGCGCGGCCGGGACGGCAATGGCCGCTGCCAGGATGTTCCTGACGGTGGCCGGGTGCCGGTCCCCGTCCATGGTTGCGGCGAACGGCCGTTGACCTTCCCGCTCCAGGACGATGGAGACGGACAGCCGTTGCTCCGGGGCGGGCAGCTTCATCCGGTACTGCCCGTCAACGTCATTGAACGGTGAAACGTAGAAGGCCTTGGGCACGCTGGCCCGGCCGGAAAGATCCGTTTCCAGGAGGTAGCAGTGGCGTTCGCCGTAGGTGTTGTGGACCTCGGCGATGACGCACTGCAGCTCCCCGGACATCCGGTAGCACCAGAAGATGGTGAGCGGGTTGAAGACGTGGCCGAAAACCCGGGCGCTGGTCAGCATCCGGATGGCCCCGCCGTCGGGCTCTATCTCCCGGGTCCGCAGGAACCGTTCCACGTTGCTGCGGATGGTGGCGTCGGGATCGCCCAGGTGGTCGGCGACCCGGAAGACAGCCAGCGGCCGCATGAGCCGGGGCAGAACCGGGAGCCGGTCCACGTCCACAAACCAGCTGTAGCTCCGGTAGGTGAACGCATTCTTCAGCGGCGTCTGGCGCACGTGGGAAATGGACGTGCGGTAGATGGCTGCGGTTGAGCTCATGCGCCCTCCGAGGCTGGGAGCAGTTCAGGCTCGGGTGCCTGGATCCCGGAAGTGTCCCAGGTGCGTCCCAGGCTCGCGGCGGCACGGACACCGGCCAGGGCGCCGTCCTCATGGAACCCCCAGCCCAGGTAGGCGCCGGCGTAGGCAATGCGGTCATCACTCAGGGCTGCAATGCGCTGCTGTGCCCGCAATGATTCGGGGGTGTACTGGGGGTGTTCGTAGACCATGCGTTCAAGGACCCGGTCCTCGGCGATGAGCTCGGACTCCCCCAGGCTCACCAGGTACGGCTGGCCATCGGCTGGCTCCAGGCGCTGCAGCCGGGTGAGATCGTAGCTGACCAGGACCTTGTCCGGGCGGGCTTCGCAGTCCGGGAGCCGGTAGTTCCAGGACGCCCTGGCATTGTCGGCTGTGGGCAGGACGGCCGGGTCCCGGTGGAAAACGGTGTGGTTGACGGAGTAGGGCATCTGGCCGAGGGCGTCTTTTTCGGCCGGTGTGGCGTCCGCGAGGAAGCTCAGGGCCTGGGCCGGGTGCGTGGCAATGACCACGGCCTCGAAATCCTCGACTCCGTGATCAGTGTCCACTTCCACGCCGAGGGCGTGGCGCCGGATAGCGGTGACCGGACTGCTAAGCCTGATGTCCGGGAGCGTGGCGGCCAACTTCGCCACGTACTGCCCCGAACCGCCGGTGACCGTCCGCCACTGCGGCGAACCCTTGACGCCCAGCATGCCGTGGTGGCCCAAAAACGTGAAGAGGTAGCGCGCCGGATAGGACAGTGCCGTGGTGGGATCGCACGACCACACCGCGCTGACCACCGGCGTCATGAAATGGGAGATGAAGTACTTGCTGAAGCGTTCCTTTGCCAGGAAGTCACCGAGGGTCAGCTCCGCGCCGCCCGCACCAGGGCCGGCGTCGGACGCGGGAGCCGACTCAATCAGAGTGCGGGCCCTGCGGTAGAAGCGCATGAGCTCCAGCAGCATCAGCAGGTAGCGTCCGCGCAGCAGGCTGGACGGGCGGGCGATGATGCCGCGACCGCCCCCACGGGCCCCGGCGTATTCCAGGCCGCAGCCGTCACAGCGGACGGACATACTCATTTCGGAGTCCTGCGTCTCCACGCCCAGCTCGGCGAACAGCCGCAGCAGGGTGGGATAGGTCCGCTCGTTGTGGACGATGAAGCCGGTGTCGATGCCGAGAACGGATCCATCCGGCTGCGCGACATTGTGGGTGTGGGCGTGGCCGCCCAGCCTGCTGTCCGCCTCGAAAAGGGTGACGTTGTCTTGCCGGTTCAGGACATACGCGGCCGTCAGGCCGGCCACTCCGCTGCCCACGACGGCGATGCGCCGTCCGTGCGGCTTGAAGGTCGAGTTCCCTGCCAAAGACACTGTTTTGCTCCCCTGCTCGGACTGCATGTGCGCTTGCTCGGTGCAAACTCTCTAGGGGCAGTTCGACGCCGTGGGGCCGGTGGATGACTGAGTTGCGGTAAATCTTTGTGCCAGAATGAAGCGGGCGTTCCATCCCCGGCACACCGCAGTGCCAAGGCGGCCCTGACCGAAGGACAGCGTTGGTAAATCCCGTACATCTGAAGACCCTCCTGGAAGTTACCCGGCTGGGCTCGTTCGCGGCCGCAGCGGCACGCCTGGGCTACACGGCGTCGGCTGTCTCGCAACAGATGTCCGCCCTGGAACGCGAAACGGGCGTGGTCCTGTTCCAGCGTTCGGCCCGCAGCGTGGTCCCCACGGAAGCGGCGGAAGTGATGACCCGGCACGCCGCGAAGGTGCTGACGGACATCGAAGCGCTGATGGCGGCAGCCTCCAAGACACACAGCAGCACCAGCCAGGAGCTCCGGCTGGGAATCTTCCCCAGCCTGGCTACCTATGTCCTCCCGCGCATCCTGAAGAATCCGGCGTGGAAGGACCTGGCCATCGACCTCAAAGTAACGGTGGCCGAACCGGCCCAGACCATCCAGGGACTGCGCACCGGCGGAGAGCTGGATGTGGCGCTCGTTTTCCAGGTGGGCCAGTCCGGGCTCGCCTGGCCGCACACTATTAACCGGCAGTGGATCGGCGATGACAACTTCCGCGTGGTGCTCCCCGCGGGCTGGGGTTTCCGCACGGACGCCAAGGTGGCGGCGGACCATTTGTCCGAGCTGCCCTGGATCATGCACCACCCCGGGAGCCCCGATGCCGTAGTGATTGAGCGTCTCTTTGCCAGCTGCAACCTGCATCCGCGCGTGGTGGCCCACAGCGACGACTTCCATGCCAGCCTCGAAATGGCGGCCGCCGGACTGGGCGCGGCGCTGGTGCCCGAGCTCGCATTGCGGAACCGGCCGGCCGGCGTTGTGGTGCTGGACGTTCCCGAGATCCGGCTGGCCCGGAACGTGTTTGCCCTGCTCATCAACGAGAAGAAGACCGCCCGGGTGCAGCTGTTTGTGGACCTGCTCGCCGAGACGATGGCCGCTGCGGGGTCCTCAGGCAATTAGCCCGGAATGCTGGAAAGCGCAGCACTTGGGGGCTATGTTGAAGGTATGAACAGGGTAGCGAGCCAGCACTTTGGAGAAATCGAGCTCAACCACGGCAGGGATCACAACATCGCCGCCAAACATGAGCTGGGTGGCCAGGTATTGGAACTTGACCTGAACATCAACGCACACGACCACTTTGACGAAGCGGCCATGCACAAGGTGGACTACCGGCTGCGGTTCCTCCCCGAACTGGTGGATGAGGTGCGGCAGATGATCGCCGACGAGCTGGAGCAGGAAGGCACCAGCCCCCAGGAATACCTCCACTTCCACTGCAGCGCCCTCAAGGACGAGCACCTGCAGAAAGTCTTCGGCGTGGAGGAACGCAGCCAGCTCACCAACGACGTCTTCCTCAAAGCCCTCAAACTCGGCCACGTGGGCATCTTCCCCGGACAGCCTGAACGCTACTTCGTGATGGACTTCACCCTGGGCTCACACTTCACGGACGAGGTCCTGGTGGTAGCCGCCGACGAAGACGGCGTGGTGGACGACGAAATCCTCTGGGAGTCCTGAACCCTTTCATCGATTGCTGAGTAAGCGCCGTTTTGGGGGCTCAAAAGGGCGGCTGCTCAGCAATCGATGAGTAAAGTACGACGGCGGCCGGTCACCTTTCGGTGACCGGCCGCCGTCGGCGTTAATGCGGTGGGTTACTTCGCGGACTCCAGCAGGCCGGCGCGGACCGTCTTGGTGGCCTTGACCAGGTTGCGCAGGGACTCTTCGGTCTCGGCGTAGCCGCGGGTCTTCAGGCCGCAGTCCGGGTTGACCCAGAGCTGGCGTGACGGGACGTGCTTGACGGCGGTGGCCAGGAGTTCGGTGACCTCGGCTTCGCCCGGAACACGCGGCGAGTGGATGTCGTAGACGCCCGGACCAACGCCGCGGCCGAAGCCGTGGGACTCGAGGTCGTGGACTACCTCCATGCGGGACCGTGCCGCTTCGATGGAAGTGACGTCTGCGTCGAGGCCGTCAATGGCGTCGATGATCACGCCGAACTCCGAGTAGCAGAGGTGCGTGTGGATCTGCGTGGCGTCGGCCGCACCGGCCGTGGCCAGGCGGAAGGAATCCACTGACCACTTCAGGTAGGTGGCGTGGTCTGCCTTGCGCAGCGGCAGGAGCTCGCGCAGTGCGGGCTCGTCCACCTGGATGACCTTGATGCCGGCAGCCTCGAGGTCCGCGATTTCGTCGCGGAGGGCCAGGCCAACCTGGTTGGCGGTCTCGCCCAGCGGCTGGTCATCGCGGACGAAGGACCAGGCCAGGATGGTGACCGGACCGGTGAGCATGCCCTTCATCGGCTTGCTGGTCAGCGACTGGGCGTACTCGGCCCAGGCCACGGTGATGGGGGCGCTGCGGGTGACGTCGCCCCAGAGGATGGACGGGCGGGTGCAGCGTGAGCCGTAGGACTGGACCCAGCCGTGGACCGTGACGTCGAAGCCTTCGAGGTTCTCGGCGAAGTACTGGACCATGTCGTTGCGCTCGGGCTCGCCGTGCACCAGGACGTCGTAACCGAGCTCTTCCTGCAGCTCAACAACGCGCTTGATCTCGTCCTTCATGAGCTGCTCGTACTGCTCGTTGGTGAGGTCGCCCTTGTTGTTGCGGGCTCGCGCCGAGCGGATTTCGGACGTCTGCGGGAAGGAGCCGATGGTGGTGGTGGGCAACGGCGGGAGGTGCAGGGCCTCTTCCTGAGCGGCTTCGCGGACTGCGTAGGCGGAGCGGCTGAAGTCCGCTGCGGTCAGGGCCTCGGTGCGGGCCCGGACGTCGTCGCGGCGGACGCCTTCGGCGATGGCGCGGGCTGCGATGACGGCGGATGCCTCGTCGATGGCTGCTTTGGCGGAGGCCGGGTCGGCCAGGTAGGACGCGAGGGTCTTGACTTCCACGGCCTTCTGGTCGGCGAACGCAAGCCAGCTGCGCAGCTCGTCGGAGAGCTGGCCTTCTTCGGTGACGTCGTGCGGGACGTGCTGGGTGGAGGTGGAGGTGCTGACGGCGATCCGGCCGGCGGCAGCCTTCAGTTCGTCCAGCTTGGCGGCGGCGACGGCCAGGTCGTTGCGCCAGATGTTGTGGCCGTCAACGACGCCGGCAACCAGGGTCTTGTTGCCAAGGCCGGCCAGGGCCGCTGCGGACGGGACCGCGCCCTTGAAGGCGTCGATGTGCAGGGCGTCGATGTTGGTGGCGGCAAGTGTGCCCAGCTGGCCATCGAGGGCGCCGTACGGGGTGGAGACAAGGATCTGCGGGCGCTTGGCCGCACCGGAGAGGACTTCGTAAGCGCGGGCAACGGCTGCTTCGATTTCGGCGGCCGGGGTGTCCTGGTCAACAACCAGGGCGGGCTCGTCCAGCTGGATCCAGCTGGCGCCTGCGGCGGCGAGCTTCTCGAGCAGCTGCACGTAGACCGGCAGGACGTCTTCGAGGCGGGACAGCGGAGCGAAGCCTGCGGGGGCTTCATCCGAAGCCTTGGAGAGCAGCAGGTAGGTGACCGGGCCAACG
Organism: Pseudarthrobacter sp. MDT3-1; assembly: GCF_054510755.1. Classification (NCBI taxonomy): domain Bacteria; kingdom Bacillati; phylum Actinomycetota; class Actinomycetes; order Micrococcales; family Micrococcaceae; genus Pseudarthrobacter; species Pseudarthrobacter sp. MDT3-1. The sequence goes on from NZ_JBTNDX010000006.1 coordinate 122,322, forward strand.
ATGTACGGGCGGGTCTCGATGCCGTTGGACAGGGCGAACTCGAATTCCTCAACGATGCGGTTGGAGGCGAGGGTGAACTCGGTCTCCGGGCCGATCTCCGGAACGAGGTAGTGGTAGTTCGTGTCGAACCACTTGGTCATTTCCAGTGGCTGCTGGTCCTTGGTGCCACGGGCCAGGGTGAAGTAGCCGTCGATGTCGAGCTGGCCTTCGGCGTTGAGGAGCTTGCCGAAGCGGGCCGGGACAGCGCCGAGGTGGGCGGTGGCGTCCAGGACCTGGTCGTAGTAGGAGAACGTGCCCGGAACAGCGGCGGCTTCGGTGAGGCCCAGTTCCTGCAGGCGCTTGGCGATGGTCAGCTGGATGCCCTTGGCGGCGGCGTCCAGGGCAGCAGCGTCGATCTTGCCGGCCCAGTAGGCTTCGATGGCCTTTTTGAGCTCGCGGCGGCGGCCGATGCGCGGGTAGCCGAGGAGTGACGCGGCCGGGAACGGAGTGGCGGGGGTGTTCTGTTCAGTCATGGGAGATTCCTTGAGTGTTAGTGGAAACTGTGAATGGTCTGGCGGATGTTGGAAGGTCAGCTGGCGAGCTGGCGAGGGAGGGTGGCGCTGCGGCGGGCAACTGAACGGGACTGGCGCGGAAGTGCCAGTTTGTCCAGCACCTCCAGCGCGCTCTGGTGTTCGTTGAAGGTGTAGATGTGGATGCCCGGCGCTCCGGCCTCGAGGGCCGCGTTGGCCAGGTCCACCGTGGCCCGGACACCGATCCGGAGTCGTTCGCTGTCGCTGTCCGCGGCGGCCAGGCGGGCCAGGAGTTCCGGTGCCGGTTCAACGCCGGTCAGTTCGCCGAGCCGTGTGACCCGGCGCAGGCTGGTGAGCGGCATAACGCCCGGGATGATGGGGATGGTGACCCCGGCCCGGCGTGCGCGGCTGATGAGGTTCGCGTACTGCTCGGTATGGAAGAAGACCTGCGTGATGGCAAAGTCGGCGCCGGAACGCTGCTTGGCGAGCAGCACCTCGACGTCGTGGGCTTCACTGGGTGATTCCGGGTGCCGGGTGGGGTACGCGGCGACGCCCACGGCGATCTTGCCTGCACACAGCAGGGCCGACCGCCGCTGTTCAACCCGCCGGATAAGTTCGATCAGGTCCTGCGCATACCGCAGTGACCCTGCGGCGAGCGGTGCACCGTCCTTGGGCTGGTCGCCCCGGAGGGCCAGGATGCCCCGGACCCCGGTGTCCAGGAGGTCGCCGATGATCTCCGCAAGTTCCTCCGGCGTGTTGCCCACGCAGGTGAGGTGGGCGAGGGGCCGGAGCGTGGTTTCCAGGAGGAGCCTGTTGATGAGTTCGACGGCGGTGTCCCGGTTCGAGCCACTGGCACCGTAGGTGACGGAGACATAGTCCGGCTCGGTGGTTTCCAGTTCCCGGATGGTGGTCCAGAGCGACTCGGCCGCGGCCGGCGAGCGGGGCGGGAAGAGCTCGTACGAGAGCGCCACGGGGGCAGTCTCGGTGAGGTTCGGATGCGTTTCAATAAGGCTTGGCGGTGACATTTGCGTCCTTGGCTTTGGGCCATTGCCGGCTACCGGTCAGCAAATGTGACGGTGAAGCCGGGAATGAATTTGAGTTTGGGAACACGGAAAACTCCACAGGGACGCAGCCGCGACTGTTACGCCTGTAATGAAGTTGTCCGTGAGCAAATGTCAGGCCCACATGGGGGCACCCACACCCTCCACAATCGGAGGATCGCTGACACGTTACCTCGGTAACTTGTATAGAACTCTAGGAGCCCGCGGGGCACCCTTCAAGTCCACTGCCGAATTAAGACGCAGCTTTACGGCGTGTTTCGCATTGGTGCAGAATTTTGTTCGCCATATTGGTCAACGGATTCATCGGGGCATACTGCAGACCCGCCGCTGCCTTGGCCTGTTACCAGGGCCGGTCAACACCCGGCCCGAAGCCATCGTCCCGGAGGTACTCGTCCCGCTCCTGCCCGGAATTCCGCTCGCTTTGGGCTTCCCTGGCGCTGTCCCTGAGCTGCTCAAGCTGGCTCTGCTGGCCCGGATCCGCCGGAAGCGCGTCCTGCCCAGGCGCTTCCGGCGGTTGCGGGGTGGTGTTGTCCGCAGCCGCTGCATCGGCCTTTTGCTGCAGCCGCTCCGCCGCCTGTTTCAGTTGCTCCCCCGCGCCGGATTCGGCGCTGGCATCAGCGCCGGCATCCGCGCCGGAGTCAAAGCAGCCCTCCGGAGCAGCCTCCACTACCGCAACGCCTTCGGCGAACAGTGCCGCCGCCGTCGGATCTTCTGTTTTGGCCTCGGCGTCACCGAGGCGTTCGATGGTGAGGGCCAGGTTGACCCGGACGACGCACTCGTCGGCCGGGCCCGCCAGGGACAGTGCTTCCTCGAAACGTTGGCGGGCACCAGCGAAGTCCCCGGCGAGGAACAGGCCGTCACCCTCGGCGAACGGCGCCTTGTGCGGCTCGATGAAATTGGCGGTCCTCAGTCCGCCCGCAGCATCCGCCACGCTGCCGGAGTCCCCGGCCGCGAAGGACCGGGCAGCAGTGTCGGCGAGGATGCCCACGCTGAGCATCTTCGCGGCCAGGCACAGGACCAGGAGTGCGGGCAGCGCAGACCACCACCACAGCCGACGGCGTCGCTCCCGCCGGTCCCGCGAGGTCACCGGCGGCGCCTGTTTCTGCGGTGCCGGTTCCGGGGGTGCCGGCGTGGGCGTTGGCGTTGGCGTTGGCGTTGGCGGTGGCGGTGGCGGTGGCGGTGGCGGTGGCCGCATCATGTTCGAACTCCCGCTCCGGGCCGGAGCTGCCGCCATTGGCGCAGCACCAGGAAAGTTTCGCGGAGAGCCAGCAGGAACACTCCAGCGGCGAGGAGCCAGTACAGCTCGGTCCGGCCGGCAACGCCGCCATCCGCCGGTGCCCATTGGAAGTCCCCGGGATCAGCGGCCTGCATCATCGGCGCCACCGGGTCACCGGCCGAACGGTGGACATAGGGCACCCCCAGCTGACCGGCAATCCCTTGCAGGCGGCCTTCGTCGATGACCGATAGAGCATCCTTGCCGGTTCCGGACGACCGGTCCTGGATGTAGCCTGCGCCGGCGTCCTGCCCCGAACCCTGACCCGTGTTTTCCTTCATCCGGCCGCCGTCCGCCGTGCCGTAGCCGAGCACCGCGCCGCCGTCCACCAGGCCGCCGGCGAGCCTGATCGCCGCCGGCGCCTTGGCGCTGGTCTGTTCCCCGTCGCCCAGGTAGTAGACCAGGCACGCCCGTTCGGGATGGCTGTCCCGCGCGGCGCGCAGCCGCTCCGCCAGCAAGGTTCCGGCAGCGGTGACGCTGCTGCCCTTCGAAAATGCCGTGACCTGCGGATGCAGGACGGACACGCTGGCGTCCAGGGCGGTGGCGTCGGTGGTGAGGGGCATCCGGACAATGGCGTTGCTGTCGAACGTCAGGAGCGAAAAGCGGGCCCCGGCCAGTTCACCCGCGATGGCCATGATGTCCTGCCGCACCCCGTCCAGCCGGGGCGAGCCGTCGCCGTAGTCTTCGGCAGCGATGCTGCTGCTGGTGTCCACCACAAAGAAAACGTTGACATCCGCCGCCGCGGCCTGGGAGCTTCCGCCGGGAACACCCGGCCGGAGCGCCGCGGCCAGGAGCAGCAGCACCAGGGCGCTCCTGAACAGCCAGTCGCGGCGTGTACCGGCAGAGTGCACCCGCGACGCTTGGACGAGACGCCAGACCAGAAACAGCACGGCCGCGGCGATGAGCGGGACCATAACCCACCAGGGAAGGATCGGTTGCAGTGTCATGGCCGGAGCCTCCACGACGCGCCCGCCAGTACCAGGCCGGACAGGAGTGCCAGCGTGAGCGGCAGCTCAGGCCGGTCCGAGACCACGGCCCGGGGTGCTCCCTTCATGGCCGTGGCTTCGGTTTCCTGCGCGGAATGGACGATGTCCGCCACAGCCTCCGGGCTGTCCAGTTGGTGGTACGCCCCACCGCTGGCTTCGGCCGCTGTGCGCAGCCTGGCTCCGGGCTGGCCGGGGCCGGGTCCGTAGTCAAAGTCGCCGGGGTTCAGGGCGTAAACACGCACATCGCGCTCCTTGGCCAGGGCGGCCGCCTGTTCCAGGGTGAAGATGGGATCGCCGGACAGGTAGTTGTCCGTTGCCAGGACGATGGACCGCGAGCGCCGCTGACCGGCTTCAGAGGTGCCGGTCTCCGCTCTGCGGGCATCCGCGGCGCCGGTGTACGGGAACCCGTTGACGCAGGATGCCAGGCCGTCGCCGATCAGTGACGATCCGCGGCCGTTCCAGGTGCCGTCCAGGAACCCCGCGCTGCCGGGGCTTCCCTCGAACGCGTTTTGGGCCAGCTGGAGTTGTTCCTGGACATACCCATAGTCGTCGGTGAGGGGGAAGACCTGGACGGCGCTGCTGTCGAAGACGGTGAGGCCGATCCGTTCGCCGTCGAACTCCTTCGCCAGTTCGGCAAACACCTGCACCACGGCCGCGTCGGCGCTGCTCATGGAGCCCGACGTGTCCAGGCACAGCATGATGTCCCGGTTGCGTTGCTCCGGCTGGATGGTGGTCAGTTCCACCGGACGCGCCGCCGCGGCCACCGCGGAGACCAGCAAGGTTGTGGCTGCGAGAGCGGCTACGGCCAGCCATCGGCGGTGCCGGCGGAGGGCCGCCTGGTATTCGGGCAGCGCGGTGAGGCGGTCCGCATTGGCCACCGGCCGCCGTCGAGCGTTTGCGTGGCGGTCCGGGCGGTAGGCGCGCCATCCTGCCAGGGCCGCGATGACCAGCGCCGGAGGGATCAGCCACCAGAACATCAGTTCCATTGCCGCACCGCCTGGCGGGCAGTCGCGGCCGATTGCGTGACCGGCGGCAGCGGTTCCAGGCCGAACTCGCCCGGGTAGATCTTGCGGACAACCTCGGCCACTGGGGGCAGCGGGTGCCCGTGCAGCTCCGCAAGGGTCATCCTGGGGGCGTCAATGCCGGTGACGTCGCGGGCGAACCGGCGGACCAGCAGGCTAAGTTCCTGGTGCGCCTCCCGTGCGGTCAGCAGCCCGGCGGCGGCGTCTGCCGTGACGGCGTCGATCCTTTGCAGGTAGGCCTCCTTGAGGCCCGCAAGGTCCGACGGCGGCGCGAACCGGGGCGCCTGCTCCGGCACCTTCGGTTCGCGCGTGCTCAGGAAAACGAACGCGTACCAGCCCAGGACCGCTGCCAGTAGGGCGAGCCCTGTCCACAGCCACGCCTGGCTGTACTGGAGGGGTCCGTAGATGCCCGGGTCAGCCTGTACGCCGGTGCCTTTCCAGGAGGGCGAAGAGTTCCGTCATGACCGCACTGCTGCCGGTCACGTGGCCTTGGGTAATGCCGGCGCGGCGGAGCATGGCCTGCCGGGCGGCGTCCCGTTCCCCTGTTGCCTTGGCATAGGCCGCCGCGACTGCCGGGGAGGCTGCCAGGTGTGCTGGCAGCATCGACGAGTCTGCCACGCTGAAGGCGTCCTGGCCGGTGTTTCCTTCCCCGGCCAAGTCAGCGTCCCGGATGGTGAGCCAGAGGACCTCATGCTGGGCACGGAGGCGGCGGAGCAGCTGTTCCGTGTCGGGGCCGGCGGCATGTTCGTCGGACACCACAAACAGCAGGAACCGGCCCTTGACGTTGCGGGCCACGTACTCCAGCTGGTCCTCGATCCTGCTGGGGCCAGAGTCCAGGGAGGTGGATGAGTCAACCTCGCGCAGGAGCCGTTCCAGATGCGGCTCACCGGCTTTGGCCGGGATGGAGCGTGTCCCGTTGCGGTCGCCGCAGACCAGGCCCACTACGTCGCCATGCCGGTGCGCCAGGTAGCCCACCACGCCGAATGCCATCACGGCGATGTCCTTTTTGGTTTCGCCGTCGCGGGACTCTGCGGCCATGCCTCGGCCTGTATCGGCAATCAGCAGGACGGTCCGCGCTGCAGGAGACTGGTCACTGCTGGCTCAGGGAGTCTGGACGGAGGCCACGACCGCGTCGATGATCGTCTCCACCGGCACCTGCTCGGCGACGGCGTCGAACCCCAGGATGAGGCGGTGCCGGAGCACACGGTGGGCGAGGGACTTCACGTCCTCCGGGATCACGTGGTCCCGGCCGTTGAGAAGTGCCACTGCCCGGGCGGCCTGGCTGAAGGCAATGCTGGCGCGCGGGCTGGCGCCGAACTCGATGAAGCCGGCGAGCCGCTGGTCGATGTACTGCCCGGCGTTCCGGGTGACGAACACCAGGCCCACGATGTAGTTGATGACGGCCGGGTCGATATAGATCCGCTTCACGAGAGCCTGGACGCCGATGACGGCGTCCAGTGAGGCGGCGGCCACCGGCTTCTGCTCGGCGCTGAAGACCCCGGCGTCGATCCGGCGGATGATTTCCGTTTCCTCGGCCGGTGTGGGGTAGTCCAGCGCGTCCTTGAGCATAAAGCGGTCCATCTGCGCCTCCGGCAGCTGGTACGTGCCTTCCTGCTCGATGGGGTTCTGCGTGGCCAGCACCATAAACGGGGACGGCAGCCGGTACTCCTCTCCCCCGATGGAGGTCTGCCGCTCCTGCATGGCCTCCAGCATGGCGCTTTGGGTCTTGGCGCTGGAGCGGTTGATCTCATCAAGCAGGACGATGTTGGCGTGCACCGGCCCCAGCTGCGTGATGAAGGTGCCCTTGGCGGCGTCGTAGATCTGCGTGCCCACGATGTCGCTGGGGAGCAGGTCCGGCGTGCACTGTATCCGGCGGAACTCTGCGCTGACTGCTTCGGCCACGGTCTGGGCGGCGGTGGTCTTCGCCAGGCCCGGAACGCTTTCCAGCAGGATGTGCCCACCGGTCATCAGGCCCACCAGCAGGGATTCACGCAGCCGTGCCTGGCCCACCACTTTGGCATCGAAGCTGCGGGAAATGTTCGCCACTACCTGCTGTGCACGGGCCAGTTCCGCCGGTTCGATTCGTGCGGGCGCACTGGTTTGAAGCAATGGATTTCCCCCTGATGGCTGGTGGTCTACGGATGTTAGCCCGGGTGTGCTGCCGTGCGGCTGCACTCCGTCCGCCATCCTATCCAAGACACCTCCCGGTCCGGCCGCAATGGAGACCCCTCCCCATCGCGGCTCTGCAGGTCTATTCTTTTGCCATGAGTGAGCTTCCAGCCAGTTACAAAGAGTTTCTCGCCGACAAGAGCGAGCGGTTCATCCTTGCCGTCAAGCCTGTTCTGCAGCAGTCCGCTGCCGACAAATCCCATGGTGTCCGGGTTACCTACAACGCGGGTCCCACCGGCCACCAGGCCCACCTCGATGACAGCATCCCCTTCGGCGTGGTGGTGGAGGACATCGACTGAGGTTCCGGCCGGCTTCGCAAGCCGCGCAGCACTAGACCTTGACCGCACCCGAGAGCGCGAAGGAACTCCCCGCGCCCCTGGCCACGATGACATAGAGAGCCAGCACCGGGACTGAATACAGGATGGAGAAGGCGGCCAGCTGGCCGTACGCCACTGCGCCGTGCTGTCCGAAGAAGCTGAAGATCGACACCGCCGCTGGCTGCCGGGCTTCGGACAGGAGCAGGACGAACGGGACGAAGAAGTTCCCCCAGGCCTGGATGAACACAAAAATGAACACCACACCCAGTCCCTGCCGCATCAGGGGCAGGAGGATGGTCCGCAGCGCCGTTAGTCCTGACGCACCGTCCACCCAGGCTGCTTCCTCCAGCGACACCGGAACCGCGTCCATGAAGTTCTTGGTCATCCAGACGGCCATGGGCAACGTGGTGGTGGCCATAAAAAAGATCGTGGCGGGCATCGAATCCAGCAACTGAAGCTGCACAAACAACCCGTACACCGGCACCATGATGGCCGTGATGGGAAGGCAGGTTCCAAACAGGATGGTGTACATAAACGGCTTGTTGAACCTGGACTGGTATCGGGACAGCGGGTAGGCAGCCAGGACGGCTGCCACGAGGTTCACCGCTGCGGTGCCGGCGGACAGCACCATGCTGTTCCAAAGCGGCTGGAACAGCAGCCCCGGTGTCATGATGGCGGCAAAGTTTTCCAGGGAGACCCTACCGGGGAGCCTTGTCTCATGCCCGGCGGAGGCATCAAGGGACGCAAACACCAGCCAGAGCAGCGGCAGGACAAAGCAGGCACCGATCAGGATGAGGGAAACGTCCGCCGGCATCCGGGCACGCTGCTGGGCGCGGGAAACTGCGCCAGTCCCGGACCGGAGCTGCCCCCGCGCGGAGGTCCCCGCCGTCGTCGTCATGGTTTGGTCTCCCGCAGGAGCCGGACGTAGGCGGCACCGAACACCAGGCCAATGAGGATCAGCACCGAGGCCACCGCCGTGCCGTAGCCGATGTCGCCGAACTTGAAGGCCTCCAGGTACGCCAGCACCGGCAACGTGGTGCTGGCGTTGGCAGGACCGCCCGCTGTCATCACCCAGATGAGGGTGAACACCGCCAGCGTCTGCAGAGTGATGAGCATGAGGTTGGTGGCGATGCTGCCGCGGATCATGGGGATGGTGATGAAGGCCAGCCGCTGCCAGCCCCCGGCACCGTCCATCAGCGCGGCCTCCGTGACCTCACCGGGGATGTCATTGAGCGCGGCGCGGTAGACGAGCATGGAGAACGCCGTGCCACGCCAGATGTTGGCAAGCAGAATGGCGACCATCGGGAACGAATACAGCCAGTCGGTCTGCCCTAGCCCCAGCCCGCCCAGCAGCTGGTTCAGGGTCCCGTCGCGGCTGAAATACGCGTAGGCGGCGAAGGCGGCCACGATCTCGGGCAGCACCCACGCAGCCACCACCGCAGTACCGACGACGGCGGCCACCGTCCGGCGGGCCCGCCGCATCAGTACCGCGAGGGTGAGCCCCAGCAGGTTCTGGCCCAGGATAGCAGAGCCGCCCACGAACAGGACGGTCAGGCCAAGCGAGAGCGGCAACACCGGATCGGACAGGAGCCTGGCGTAGTTGTCGAGCCCGATCCAACCGGGACTGCGGGCATTGCGGCCGGTCAGGGCTGCATTGGTGAATGACGCGTGGAAGGCCCACAGCACGGGACCGGCCAAAAACACCAGCAGCAGAACCACTGCCGGGAGTACGGGGAGCAGCCGTGCCTGACGCCGGAGTCCGGGGCGACGCCGCCGGTTGCCGGACCGGTCACTCCTGAGGGAAACCGCCACAGGCTACTGGGCGACGGTCTTGGCCTCACCCACGATGCCCTTCACCGCCGCGTCATAGTCGGCGGCCGCCTGCTCCGGGGATTTCGCCCCGGTGATCACAGCTTCCGTGGCCTCCTGGACGGCCGCGGAGATCCACGGGTAGTCGGCCGTGGCTGGCCGGTAGTGCGTGACGGCCACAAGCTCGGACACGTCCTTCACAAACGGGTTGGCCGCCTGGTAGCCGGCGTCGGCGGCGACGTCCTTCCGCACGGCGATCTGGGAGCTGGCGATGTTGAAGGCCAGGGAATTCTTCTGGTTCAGGGCCGTGGCGAGGAACTCAAACGCGAGGTCTGGGTTTTTGGTCTCCGCCCCTACCGCCAGGGTCCAGCCGCCGGACATGCTGACACCGCCGGGTGCCTGACCGTTCTGGGTGGGGAACGCCGTCACGCCCATGTCCTGCCCGTACTCGGCCCATTCGTAGCTGCCGCCCTTCTGCCAGAAGGACGGCGTATAGGAACCCTCAACAGTGGCGCCCATCTTGCCCTGCGGCAGCCACTCGCCGAAGACCTTCTTCCACACATTCGCGTCGAGGGCCTCCGCCGGGGAGACGGCCAGTTTTTCGTCGTAGAGGGTCTTGAGGAACCCCAACGAGTCGGTGAACCCGGGGGAACCGACCACCCATTTCTTGGCGTCGGCGTCGTAGAGTTCGGAGTCTGTTCCGTAGAGCAGCTCATAGAAGCTTTGCATCACGGTGCCTTCACCGGAGGCCTTGCCGGCGTACATGTTGAACGGCACCACGCTGGGATCGCTGGCCTTGATTTTCCGGGCGGTGTCCAGGATGTCCTGCCATGTGCGGGGCTCCCACGGGACGCTGACGCCTGCGGCGGTGAGCACCTTCTTGTTGTACCAGATAGCTCGCGTGTCGGTGCCCAGCGGGACCGCGTACGTGCCGCCGTCGTCCCCAAGGCCGGCGGCCTTGGCGCCAGCATCGAAGGTATCCCAGTCCTTCCACCCCTCAAGGTGGCTGTCCAGTTTCAGGAGGTACCCGGCGTCGACGTCGGAACGCACCTTGAAGGTGTCCTCATAGAAGACATCCGGGGCGGTGGAGGGCGAACGGAGAGCGAGGGCAAGCTTGGTGCCGTAGTCGTCGTCGTTCGCCTGGATGGGCTCCAGAGCCACCGTGACGCCCTGGTTGGCGGCCTCAAACTCCTGTTTGGCCGCCTGGAAGAGCGTGTCCAGGGCAGTGAAGGAATCGGTCTTTTGGTAGACCACCTTCAGCGTTTTGGTCTCCGCTTCGGGGGCGGCGGGGGAACATGCCGTCAGCACAAAGGCTGCGGCGGCAATGAGTGACGTGATTCCAAGGGCCTGACGACGCATGATGCTCCATTTCGGTCAATGGCTGCCGTCCCCTGTGTCTGCGGGCCCCCAGCCGCGGCGATATCCACATGCTAGATGGGGCTCCTGCCACTGGCAAGGAGCCCCGGTTCAGACTTCCAGGAGAAGCCGCTGCGCCCGGGGCGCCAGTGTATGCTCCAGGACAAGGCAGGCAGCTCCAACGGCGCCCACATCCTCACCGACGCCCGTGCCGACAACCTCGATGGTGTGGATCAGGCGCGCCGCGCTGTTGGCGTCCACCAGCGCCGGGATCTTCTCCAGGTAGCGGTCAGCGATCCGGCTCCAGAAGGGCCCGCCGAACACAACCCGCTCCACATCCAGCGTGTTGGCGACCACGGAGACGGCCCGGGCCACCAGCACGGCTGACTTGTCGATGATCGCCAGGGCCTTGGCATCGCCGGCATCGGCAAGGTCGCACAGCTGGGAGAAGCTCTGCTGCACTTCGGCTCCGCTGGTGTGCTTGCCGGAGCCGTCCAGGATGCCGGCGGCAACGGCCTCCGCCACGAGCACCTGCGGGATGGCTGAGGACTTAACGCAGCCGCGCAGTCCGCAGTCGCAGACCGGGCCATCGGGGTCCACCACTATGTGGCCGATCTCGCCGGCGTTTCCTGACGTTCCACGGACCACCTCATCGTTGAGGACGATGCCGCAGCCGATACCCGTGCCCATGTACATAAAGATGAAAGTGCCCGAGCCGCTGGGCCCGCCGGCCCATGTCTCGGCGACGGCGGCGCTGGTGACGTCCTTATCCACCAGGACGGAATAGCCGGTGGCTTTGGCCAGGGCGTCCCGAAGTTCCACGCGGTCCCAGCCCGGCAGCAGCGGCGGGTCCACCACGGTGCCGTTGTCCAGGTCGATGGGTCCCGGAGCGGCCAGGCCCAGGCCGGCGATCCGGCTGGTGTCCACGCCGGACTCGGCAACGAGGTGCTCGATCTCGGTGGCCATGGTGGATATAACGGCTGCAGGATCACTCCCGCCGGGTGTCCTAATCCGTGAATGCTGTACAACGGCGCCCACAAGATCGAGGACCACGAACGTGGTGACGGCGGGGTCCAGGTGGACGCCGATGGCATACATTCCGCCCGGGTTGAGGCGAAGCATGGTGCGCGGTTTGCCGGGGCCGCTGCCTTCTTTGCCCGCTTCGACGATCAGGTGCTGGTCCAGCAGGCGGCGGGAGATGTTGGAGATGGTCTGCGGCGAGAGGCCCACAATCTGGGCGAGCTCCACGCGGCTGAGCCCCCCGGATGACCGGCGGATGGCATCCACGATGACCGTGAGGTTGAAGTCCCCCATGCGCGGAAGATTAGTCCCGCGCCGTGGCGCCGAGGACTGGCGGATTTCTGGCACGGTCTCCCCTAGGTTTTCGGCCGCGTATTCATGATTATGTCTGAATGGTACGTTACCTCCTGATCAACGCCCAGAGCCGGAGGTGAGGCCGCGCCGCGGCCGGGGCGCCACCTTGCCGTGCTGGCACGCCTATGGCCGCCGAGTGCTGACCGCCACCGTGAACTTTGGATTGCCGCCCCTCACAGTGGTGGGACCCACCAGCCGCTCCAGCGCCGGGAGGTACTGCAAGTGCCGGTTGAACACCGTCCACAGCTCACCGCCCGGCGCCAGGACCCTGGCCGCCGCCTCGAAAAGTTTAATGCCCGCCCCGGCATGCACACTGGCGCCCAGGTGGAAGGGCGGATTCAGCAGGATCAGGTCGGCGCTTCCGGCCGGGAGGGTGCTCATGGCGTCATCCTGGAGGGCGGTAATCCTCTCCTCGAGGCCGTTGGCCTGCGCCGTGGCCCGGGCGGACGCGACGGCGGCGGCAGACCGGTCCGTGGCCGTGACCCTTGAGGCCGGGTTCTGGCGGGCGTACATGGCGGCGAGGATGCCGGTGCCACAGCCCAGATCGATGGCGTGCCCGGCTTCAGGCATCTCCGGCAGGAAGGTCAGGAGGAACCTGGTCCCGATGTCCAGTTTCGCTCCAGCAAAGACGGCACCGTGCGCAGCAACGTCCAGGTCCAGCTCGGCAAGGCGTTCGACGGCGGGACTCCACTCGTGCGTCTCAGTTTGCCGGGCGCCGCTGGCCAGGATGATCCGGGACTTCTGCCGCGCCAGCTGCGGCTGGACCGTCTCGAAGTGGCGTTCCAGGACCGCGTTCATTCCCAGGGACATGTGTTTGATCCGCCCGCCGGCGAGCAGCACCACGCCAGGGGCGGCATAACGCGCCACGGCGGCTGCGATTTCTTCAAGCTCCGCCAGCGTCCGCGGCAGTTGAAGCAGCACCAACTCCGCGCCGGACAGCAGCTCCTCCCCCAGCGGCAATTGTTCGAACCCGGTGGCGTCAATGGCTCCGGGATCCGCCGCTGCGAGCCCCACAGCCGCAGCGTTGTTCCGCAGGGCGCGCTCCCCAGTGATGAGATCCTCATGCACACGGACCCGGCTGACCCCCAGCGTGCCCAGCGCACCGAGGGTGAGACCACCGTAGCGGTCGCCGATCACTGCCAGCCGGGTACCCGGTTCCGTGCGCGCTGCGGCGGCTTCGAGCAGCTGCCGGTCCGTGGCGTCCCAGGCCTGGAGGTTCGGGGCTTCGACATCCGGGTGGCGCCGGAGCGTGCCGAAGATGTCCTCAAGAGTGTTCTGTGCCACTGGTTCCTGCCGTCTGGTCATGTACTGGTTGTTGATGCGGTTGGTGCAAGCGCGGGCAGTTTGAGGATGGCGGTGACGGCCGCCCGGCCCGCCCTGTTGGCGCCGATGGTGGACGACGACGGCCCGTACCCCACCAGATGGACGCGCGGTTCAGCTGCCACCTGGGTCCCTTCCATGGCGATGCCGCCGCCGGGTCCCCGGAGATGCAGCGGCGCCAGATGCTCGAGCTCGGCACGGAATCCGGTGGCCCACAGAATGACGTCGGCACGGAGCAGGCTCCCGACGGCGAGCCGGACGCCGTCGGGCTCTATCGCGGTGAACATGGGGCGACGGTCCAGCGCACCCCGTTGCGCTGCCGCCCTCAGCGCCGGGGTCCAGATGAGGCCGGTCACGGCCACCACGCTTTGCGGCGGCAGGCCCTGCCGCACGCGCTCCTCCACGAGGGCGACGGCGTTGTGGCCGGCCTGGGCGTCGAACGCGGCGTCACGCCAGTCGGGTTCCCGCCGGGTGAACCAGCTGGTGCTGGTCACCTGCGAGACCTCCTCCAGAAGCCCGACGGCGGAAATGCCGCCTCCCACGACGATGACGTGCAGGCCGCGGAACTCCTCGGCGGAGACGTAATCGGCCACGTGCAGTTGCCGGCCCCGGAACGTGGCCCGGCCCGGGTAGATGGGCCAGAACGGCCGGGTCCACGTACCGGTTGCGTTGATGACCGCCTTCGCTGACCAGTCGCCGCTGTCGGCGCTGATCCGCAGGCGCCCCGCCGGATCGGCGTCTTCCCTAGCGACCGAGGTGATCTTGACCGGGCGCAGGACCTCAATTCCGAGGTCCCGCTCGTAGCCGGCGAAGTACCGGCTCAGGAACTCCGAGCTGGGTTCCGTGGGATCCACGTCAGGCTTCGCGATGCCGGGAAGGTCACTGATGCCGTTGACCGTCGCCATGACCAGGCTTTTCCAGCGGTGGTGCCAGGCGCCGCCCGGGCCTTCCTCGGCGTCGAGGACCTTGTATTCAACCCCTCGGCGCTGCAGGTGGTAGGCGGCGGAGAGTCCCGCCTGGCCCGCGCCGATGACCACAACGTCGGTGGTTCCGTAGTCCATGTCCCTGACCGGTTCCGGCTAGACCTTCTTCACCACGGAGGATTTGAGCTGCATCGGCCCCACGCCGTCCACCTTGCAGTCGATGTCGTGATCGCCCACACCGTCCATCAGCCGGATCCCGCGGACTTTGGTGCCAACCTTGATGACACCGGAGCTGCCCTTGATTTTCAGGTCCTTGGTCACCGTGACAGTGTCGCCGTCGGCGAGGATGTTGCCCACTGCATCCTTGATGACCCTCGGCCCGGCCTCTGCCGTGGCCTCCGCCGCCTGAGCGGACCACTCGTGGCCGCATTCCGGGCAGACCAGTAGCGCACCCATCTCGTAGGTGTAGGCGCTGGAGCATTCGGGGCACGGTGGCAACGTCTCATTCACTCCCCCATGATAATCGCGCCACTGCGCTGACAGGTGCGCGCCGGCGTCGTACTGTTGGGCCTAGGCGGACGAAAGGCGAGGACCATGAAAACAGAAAAAGGCGCAGCGTCGCTGCTGGCGAACGCACTGGGCATCGTCCTGGGGACGACGGAGATACCGCTGAGGGTGCGGGCGTGGGACGGGTCCGAGGCGGGGCCACCCGAGGCCCCGGTCCTCGAATTCAGGTCACGCCGCGCCCTGCGCCGGATCCTGTGGTCGCCGGGGCAGCTCGGGCTCAGCCGCGCCTATGTCGCCGGGGACATCGCTGCCCCCGGCGACATCTTTGCAGCCTTCACGGCGCTCAGCTCGGTGGGCAAGTTTTCCGAACCCGGCCCCTTCCGGCCCCCGACTCCGCGTGAACTGGCCACGCTGGTCAGCACGGCGGTCCGGCTGGGCGCGCTGGGCCCCAACCCTGCTCCGCCGCCGGAGGAGGCCAAGGTCACGCGGAAGGGCCGGCTCCACACCCGGATGCGCGACGCCGCGGCCATCTCGCACCATTACGACGTCGGCAACGACTTTTACGCCCTCGTGCTGGGACCCTCAATGGTTTACTCGTGCGCTGTGTGGGCGGATGGACCCGACGGCGGCGGCACCCCTGCCGAACGGGGCCTTCCGGCAGGACTGGATGACGCGCAGAAGGCCAAGCTGGATCTCGTCTGCCGGAAGCTTGGGCTGAAGCCCGGGATGAGGGTACTGGACGTGGGGTGCGGCTGGGGCAGCTTCGCGTTGCACGCGGCGCAGCATTACGGCGTCTCGGTGGTGGGCGTGACGCTCTCCACCGAACAGGCCGTGCTGGCGCGCAAACGTGCGGCCGACGCCGGCCTGACCGAAAACATCGACATCCGGGTCCAGGATTACCGGGATATCGCCGACGGGCCGTTCGACGCCATTAGCTCCATCGGCATGTCCGAACACGTGGGCCGGGAACAGACACCCAACTATGTCGACGTGCTGCACGGCTTGCTCCGTCCCGGCGGCCGGCTGCTCAACCACGCCATCTCCTGGAACGCCGGCCCCATCAAGCCCGACCCGGATTCGTTCATTCCGCGCTATGTCTTTCCGGACGGCGAGATGATCAGCCTGGGCGAGATGGTCAGCGCACTGGAGACCGGCGGGTTCGAGGTCTTGGACGTGGAGGCCCTGCGCCAGCACTATGCGCTGACCCTGCGGGCGTGGGTGCGCAGGCTCGAAGAGAACTGGGACGAAGCCGTCCGGCTCACCAGCCTGGGCCGGGCGCGGGTGTGGCGGCTCTACATGGCCTCAAGTGCCCTGGGCTTTGAAACCGGGATCACGGGCGTCAACCAGGTCCTGGTCCAGAGTGCCGGCGGGGACGGGCCGCCGCTGCGCCGGAGTGATTGGATCTAAGCACTCACTACTGGGCGCCCAGTTCTCCGGGCTCCCTGCTTGGGAGACAAAAAATGAGCCACCCGACCGGGTGGCTCATTTTTTTACGGACCTGCGTCCTGTTTGGTGGAGCTGAGGGGACTCGAACCCCTGACCCCCTGCATGCCATGCAGGTGCGCTACCAGCTGCGCCACAGCCCCAAACTTGTGCTTCTCCGCGGTTCAGACCGCCCGAAGCAACCTGATCAGCTTAATAGAAATCTGCGCGCTGCGCCAATCGGGAGGCGCATTTTCCTGCAACAAAAAATCCGCCGGAATCTTTCGATTCCGGCGGATTATCCGGTGGAGCTGAGGGGACTCGAACCCCTGACCCCCTGCATGCCATGCAGGTGCGCTACCAGCTGCGCCACAGCCCCGGACCTTCGTTACTCCGCGGTCTCCCCGGAGCAACTCAAATATCTTAGACCAGCTTTTCCGAAAATTCCAAATCGGGCATATTCGGGCCGGCAAGGCCTGCTATTCGGAGTCGGAGGCCGCCGTCGCCTTGGCTGACGTGTCCTCGCCCAGCTGCAGGTCAACCACTGGGCAGTCCTTCCACAGGCGCTCCAGGGCGTAGAAAACGCGGTCCTCTTCATGCTGGACGTGGATGACGATGTCCGAGTAATCCAGCAGTACCCAGCGCCCGCCGGAGCGGCCTTCGCGGCGTACCGGACGGAGGTCCTGCTTGGAAAGTTCTTCTTCGATGCCGTCAACGATGGCGTTGACCTGGCGCTCGCTCGGCGCGGATGCGATGAGGAAGACGTCCGCCAGTGCCAGCCGTTCGCTGACATCGAGGGCCACAATGTCGTGGGCAATCTTGTCCGCGGCTGCCTTGGCGGCTTGGCGGGCAATGGCGATGGATGAATCTGTTGCAGTCATGGGACTCCTTGTAGTTTTCTAAAGCTTTGTAAAAGGGCGTTGCCTGGTCAGCTGGAGATGCCGCTGACGATGAGGATAACGCCGGAAATAAGGGCCACGATCCCAAAAGCCAGGACGAGGACCTGCATAAGCCTGAGCCGCTTCGCACGGGCCAGGCCGGCCGTTGCCGCATCCAGCGGCTCCAGCCCATGCGCTGACCGTGCCGGGATGCGCGGCAGGTCATCGAACAGATCGCCCGTCTCCCCCACTGGCGTAGAGGCCGTGATGGGCTGGACGGGGACGACGCGCTTCGGTGCCGCGGCGGCCCTGGCAGCAGCTTCCGCACGGGCGATCACCCGGGAACGGCCCGACGCGGCCGCCTGCGCAGAACCCGCGGCCGGCTCTTTGGACGTAGTGGACGGCCTGCGGCCCTTGCCGCCTGGCCGGACCTTTGGTCCGGCCTGGGTCGCCAGCGGCACGTAGGAGGTCGCCGGGGGTTTCATCACAGGACGGTCGACGCCGGGTACCTGCACGAATTCCAGCGGCGTGACCATGGCCAGGTTGTCGGCGGTGGCCGGGCCCGTCTGGGGAACGGATTGCGTGGCCGCGGCCTGCGGATTGGGAGCCTGCGTGGGTACTGATACTGGCTGGGCAGTGGCGGCCTGCTCGGCCAGCTTCCGCTTGGCCATCGCCCGGCGGTTAAGCACCGCCGCGCGCTCGGCCAAGGCGATCTGTTCCGCAAGGATGTCCGGATCCACTGCTTCGGGGTCCAGCGAGGCGATGTGTTCCATCTTGGCCAGCTGGTTCTTGGCCTGCTCGGCAATAAGCGTGCGGGCTGCGAGTGCCTGCTCCACGCTCATGCCAGCCGGAACACCTGCACCGTTCGCCGGCGCGGCGGGCCCGGCCATATCGGCGGATACAGCGGTGTCGTGACCTGGCCTCGTTGGGGCTGTCTTCGCTTGACCCAGCTTGGCTTGGCCTGGCTTAGGTTGGCTCGGCGCGGGTTGGCTTGGCAAAGGCTGCCCCATGGGAGCGGGAATGATGGGATTGGCCGAGGTGACGGCCTGTTCCTTCAGTTGCTGGAGCCGCAACTGCCTGCGCGTGGGAGGGCCTCCTGCGGAAAGCTGGCCCTCTTTCTCCTCGAGTTCTTTGATGGCACGCAGCGCCGCGCGGTCGCGGGCCCGGATCTGCGAGGACCGCTGCGCTTGGGACTGCTCGGGGACGGAATCCACCGGGGCGTCAGCCGCGCGCCGTTGTTTTGAGGCAGGCGAAACCTGGCCCGGGCCGTTGGACCCGGGAGCCGTGTTCTCATCTCTGGCCTGCCGCAGTTCGCGGCGGCTGCGGACGGGGGGCTTTTCCTGACTCATTGAGGACTCATTCAGTACTGGCTGGCTCGTCTGTTTCGGTAGTTCGGACGTCCTGGGGATCTGATCCCTCGGCGTACAGACCATATTTGGCGATGTATTGGACCACTCCGTCCGGCACGAGGTACCAGACGGGGTTGTTCCCGGCTACACGGACACGGCAGTCCGTGGACGAGATGGCCATGGCCGGCACCTCGAGGAGGCTGACGTCCTTGCGGCCCATGCCATCAAGCACATGTCCCGGCCGTGTCACACCGACAAAATGGGCCAGTGACCACAGCTCGTCGATGTCCTTCCAGGAAAGAATCTGCGCCAGTGCATCCGCACCGGTAATGAAGAACAGATCCGCATCCGGACGCTGGGTCCGGAGATCCCGCAAGGTATCAATGGTATACGTGCGACCGGGCCGGTCAATATCCACCCTGCTGACGGTGAAGCGGGGGTTCGATGCCGTGGCGATCACCGTCATGAGGTAGCGGTGCTCAGGCTCACTGACCTGCTTGTGCGACTTTTGCCACGGCTGCCCGGTGGGGACAAAGACCACTTCATCCAGGCTGAACTTGGCGGCCACTTCGCTGGCTGCAACAAGGTGGCCGTGGTGGATGGGATCAAACGTCCCGCCCATCACGCCCAGCCGCAGCCGCCTTTGCGCACCGTCACGGTGCAGAACACGGGAAATTTCAGTGGCCTTGGCCGTGGTCGTGCTTGTTGGGGTGCTGGCGGTGCGGATCGGCGTGCTCATCCGTTACGGTGTGCCGGTTGCCCAGGTTCGAGTAGGAGAGCGTAACGAACATCATCACCAGCAGGATGGCGAAAATGGATGCGCCGAACACCCACGGTTCAGCCCAGATCGGAGCGGGTGCGTGTTCTCCGCCTTCGGCAACGGTCATGGCGATCTGCTGGAGCAGCATTTTCTCCCCTAGGGTTCAAGGATGTGGCAGCGGATTGTCCCGCCGTTCCGGACTTCTGTCTATATTACCGCGTTGCTACCCGCGGACCTGGCCTTCGCCCTGCACGATCCACTTAGTGGTGGTGAGCTCTGTCAGTCCCATCGGGCCGCGGGCGTGCAGCTTCTGCGTGGAGATGCCAACCTCGGCACCGAGGCCCAGCTCGCCGCCGTCGGTAAACCGCGTGGACGCGTTGACGATGACCGCGGCAGAGTCAACCTCGGCGATGAACCGCTCCGCGTTGGCCAGGTCGTTGGTGAGGATCGCTTCGGTGTGGCCCGTGGACCAGGTCCGGATGTGCTTGACGGCGTCATCCAGGCTGTCCACCATTGCTACGGCGAGGTCCAGGTCCATGTACTCGGTTCCCCAGTCCTCATCCGTTGCCGGAACGGACTCAACAGATGAAGGCAGCGCCGCACGGATGCGCTCGTCGGCGTGGAGGGTGACCCCGGCGCCGCGCAACGCGGCGGCGACGGCGGGCAGCACGGCGGACCGCGAATGGACCAGCAGCGTCTCCACGGTGTTGCAGACACTGGGCCGCTGGGTCTTGGCGTTCAGCAGGATCTCCACCGCCATGTCCTCGCTGGCGGATTCGTCGATGAAGATATGCACGTTGCCCTCGCCGGTCTCGATGACCGGCACGGCGGCGTTCAGCACCACGGACTGGATCAGGTCCCGGCCGCCGCGCGGAATCAGGACATCAACGCGGCCGCGCGCACGCATCAGCGCATTCGCACCTTCACGGCCGTACTGGTCCACTGTCTGCACGGCATCGGCCGGCAGCCCGACGGAGTCCAGGGCTTCGCGGAGGATCTGGACCAGTGCTTCGTTGGTGGAGGCGGCAGCAGTGCCGCCGCGGAGGATGACGGCGTTGCCGCTCTTGAGGCCAAGACCGGCGATGTCTACAGTGACGTTGGGGCGGGCCTCGTAAATGGCGGCAACCACTCCCATGGGCACGTTGATCTGGCGCAGGCGCAGCCCATTGGGGAGGGTCTGGCCTCGGACCACGTTTCCGACCGGATCGGGCAGGCTGGCCAGGTTTTCCAGGGACGCCACGAGCCCGTCGATCCGGCTTTCGGTCAAGGTGAGGCGGTCCAACAGGGCCGCCGACGTGCCGTTGGCTTTGCCGGCCGCAACGTCCTTGGCGTTGGCCGACAGGATGAAGTCCTTCCGCGCCAGCAATGCGGCACCGATGGCCCGGAGGCCACTGTCCTTCCGGGCGCGGTTGGCCCCGGCCATCTGGCGGGCTGCCTGCCGTGAGCGGTCAGCGATGGCGTGGACGGCCGCCTCAACCTTCGCCGGAGTGTGGGTCCCCCCCTGTTCCCGCCCGGGAGGAACCACGGTTGAATCGTCGGAAGTGCCAGTGGCTTGGGAAATCAGTGCCTCAGTCATCCTTCAAGTCTAGGCGAGCGGACCGCTCAGACCAGAACCAGGTCGTCGATATGGACAACCTCACGGTCGAATCCGCGGCCCAGGGACTCGCCCAGTTCCACTGTGGAGCGCCCCAGCATCTGGGGAAGCTCTTCGGAAGAGTAATTAACCAAACCGCGCGCGATGACGGTACCGTCGCCGGCCACCATCTCGACGGCGTCGCCGGCTTCGAAGGTGCCGTCCACCGATGAAATTCCGGCGGGGAGCAGCGAGTAGCGATTGTCCCGCACAGCGTGCACGGCGCCGTCGTCAAGGAAGAGCCTGCCCTGAACGTGCGCCAGGTGGGCCAGCCACATCATCCGCACGGACTTCCGGCCGCTGTTCACGGTGAACCAGGTCCCCACGTCCTCACCGGCCAGGGCGGCTGCGGCGTTGGTTGTGGACGTGACCAGCGCCGGGATGCCGGAGTCGGCGGCCATGATGGCAGCCTCGACTTTAGTCTGCATGCCGCCGGTGCCTACGCCTGCCTTGCCCGGCTTCCCGATAGTCACTGCCTCAAGATCTCCGGGGCCGTCCACCTGGGAAATGCGCTTGGCGCCCTTGGCGGGCGGGCCGTCGTATATCGAGTCGACGTCGGACAGCAGGATCAGGGCGTCAGCACGGACCAGATGGGCCACGAGCGCTGAGAGCCTGTCGTTGTCGCCGAAACGGATCTTGTGCGTGGCGACCGTGTCGTTTTCATTGACCACCGGCACAACGCCGAGGTTGAGGAGGCGGTTCAGTGCACGGAACGCGTTCGCGTGGTGGCTACGACGCATGAGGTCATCTGCGGTCAGCAGCACCTGGCTGACCGTGACGCCGTGGGCGCCGAACGCGTGCGTGTAGCGCGCCATGAGCAGGCCCTGGCCCACGCTGGCGGCGGCCTGCTGGGTCGCGAGGTCACGCGGACGCTTCACCAGGCCGAGGGGCGCAAGCCCTGCGGAAATGGCTCCCGAAGAAACCAGGATAATTTCCGTGCCGGCGTTATGTTTGGCGGCCAAGACATCTGAGAGGGCGGTCAGGGACTCTTCCGAGATGCCGCCCTTGATGCTGGTCAGCGACGACGACCCTACTTTGACAACGATCCGGCGGGCCCGGGCGAGCACACTGCGGTCGTCTTTGGGTTCCTCGATGATTACTGCGGACTCTTCGGTCATTTCAGCGGCCTCACTCGTCATCTTCAACGCCCAGCCCACTCTCAGTGACAGGCTTGGCGGCGCGGCGCCCGCTGACCGATTCGGTCCAGATCCCGGCCTTGCGCTCTGCCTCGAGCTCGGCGCGGGCGGCGGCCTTGGCCTCACGGCGTTCCACCTGCTCGTCCCGCTTCTGCCCGCGGGTGGGCCGGTCGCCGATGTCGGCGAAGCGGACGTCGGTGCCACGCGGTGCCGCCAGCAGTTCTGCACCGGCCATCATGGTGGGCTCCCAGTCGAAGACAACGCCGTCGTCCTCGCCGATCACCACGGTGTCACCGGGCACGGCGCCCTGCTTGAACAGTTCGTTTTCGACGCCGAGCTTCGCCAGGCGGTCGGCGAGATAGCCGATGGCTTCCTCGTTGGTGAAGTCGGTCTGCTTAACCCAGCGGACGGGCTTGTCGCCCAGGACGCGGAAGAGCGGCTCGAGGTTCTTTTCCTCGCGGCGGATCTTGAAGCCGGATTCGTTGACGGCGCGGGGCCGCAGAACGGGAGGCTGGACCTTGGGCGGGGCGGCTGCGAGGGCGGCACGGGCAGCCTGGACGATTTCCGCCATGGCGAAGCCGAGCTGGCGGAGACCCTCGTGGCTGGTAGCCGAGATTTCGAAGACCCGGTAGCCGCGTGACTCCAGTTCCGGGCGGACAAATTCAGCCATGTCCTTGCCGTCCGGGAGGTCCACCTTGTTCAGGGCCACCAGGCGCGGACGGTGGTTTAGCGGAACCACTTCGCCGTCGGCACCGGCATAACTCATATCCACGGAGTATTTTTCCAGCTCGGCCTCGATGATGGCCAGGTCCGCCAAAGGGTCACGGTCCGATTCAAGCGTGCCGCAGTCCAGCACGTGCACCAGGGCGGCGCAGCGCTCCACGTGGCGCAGGAAGTGGTGGCCAAGACCCTTGCCTTCGCTGGCGCCCTCGATGAGGCCCGGGACGTCCGCAATGGTGAAGCGGACATCGCCGGACTGGACAACACCCAGGTTCGGGATCAGCGTGGTAAAGGGGTAATCGGCGATCTTGGGCCGCGCGGCGGACATGGCCGCGATCAGGCTGGATTTGCCGGCAGAGGGGAAACCCACCAGCGCGATGTCGGCGATGGACTTCAGTTCCAGCACAATGTCACGGGCGTCACCCTCGATGCCCAGCAGGGCGAAGCCCGGGGCACGGCGCTTCTGCGAGGACAGCGAAGCATTGCCCAGGCCGCCCAGGCCGCCGGCGGCCGCCACATACTCGGCGCCTTCGCCGACCAGGTCCGCCAGGACGGTGCCGTCCTTGGACTTGACCACGGTGCCGTCCGGTACGGGCAGGATGAGGGTCTCGCCGCTCTTGCCACCCCGCCAGTCACCCATGCCGGGGCCACCGTTGGTGGCATGGCGGTGCGGGGCGTGGTGGTAGTCAAGCAGCGTGGTGGTCTGGTGATCAACGCGCAGGATGACATCGCCGCCGTCGCCGCCGTTGCCGCCGTCGGGACCGCCCAGGGGCTTGAACTTCTCCCGGTGGACAGAGACACACCCGTGGCCGCCGGTACCGCCGGATACGTGCAGTACTACCCGGTCTACAAAGCTCGCCACGTGGATCTCCTCAGTGCTGTTTTCCTGTACGCCCAAAGGCGACAAGACGATTGTAATGCGGTTAAAAGAACAGTGGAGCGGACCAAAATGGCCCGCTCCACCGCTTCAGAACTATTTGTTACTCTGCAGCTGCAGCAGCAACGATGTTAACAACGCGGCGACCGCGGCGGGTGCCGAACTGGACAGCTCCCGGGGCCAGTGCGAACAGTGTGTCGTCGCCGCCACGTCCAACGCCGGCGCCCGGGTGGAAGTGGGTGCCACGCTGGCGAACGATGATCTCGCCTGCGGAAACTACCTGGCCGCCGAAGCGCTTGACGCCGAGGTACTGGGCGTTGGAGTCACGACCGTTGCGAGTGGAACTCGCGCCTTTTTTATGTGCCATTTGAAATGCCTGCCTTTAAATTCTGGGGAATCTGCTGAAGAACCTGAACAGTAACGAAGAGTTACTTGATACCCGTGATCTTGACCTTGGTCAATTCCTGACGGTGACCCTGGCGCTTCTTGTAACCGGTCTTGTTCTTGAACTTCTGGATGACGATCTTCGGACCACGGAGGTCTTCGAGGATCTCAGCCGTAACCGTTACCTTGGCCAGGTCCGCAGCAGCAGAGGTGACTTTGTCACCGTCTACCAGGAGCAGTGCGGGCAACTCAAAGGTGCTGCCGGCTCCACCGGGGACGCGGTTCAGGGTAACGAAGTCTCCAACGGAAACCTTCTCTTGGCGGCCGCCTGCGCGGACAATCGCGTACACCACTTGGGAACTCACTTCTCTCGACGTTTATTACTAAATTTGCGTGCTGAACCCTGTTCCATAATTGGCTGGGTTCTCGCTGTGCCTCAACGCCGTGGGGTCGTAACCCAAGTGTTGGCGTAAGCACCGAAGATCTAGAATACGCTAATTTTGCCTTCGGCCGCAAATGAGGCTGGTTACGGCAGGTTGTCTGTGATAGGACCCACAAGCAGGTACTGCACTGACAATCCAAAACCGTGCCCGACTATCGTACAGGCCGCACGGGCCCCAGCCAGTCAGGAATGAATTCGCGGCGCGTCGAAGAATTCCACCTCGAACCGGCACGACTGCCTGAAAGCCACCAGCATCGCCGCCTGTTCATCCGCGGAAGCACTCCGACCGGCGTCGTCACCAAAGTCGATGGCGTAGCGCGTGGCCTGGGCGAAATCCTCGTCAGCATAGGCCCGCAGCCAGTCGGCATAAGGATGTGCTGCCGGGGCACCCGCAGCCAGGAACTCCGCGTGGAGAGTCTGTCCCACTTCGGCATACAGCCAGAAGCACGGCAGTACCGCCGCCACGAGGACCGCGTAGCTGCCTGAGGCCGAGGCCGCCAGCAGGTGGTCCACGTAGGACTTGGTGACAGGTCCCAGGACGGAGTCCACTGTCCTGGTGCTTAGCCACGTGCGGTGCAGTTCGGACTCGACCTCAAGGCATTGCTGGGCCGACTTTGCCCAGAACAGCTGGGCGGCTTCCGTGGGCGCCAGCGCACTGGCCCGGGCAAGGACCCGCGAATAGCCGTTGAGGTAGATGGCGTCCTGGGCGAGGTAATAGGCGAACTGTTCCTCAGCCAAAGTGCCGGCCGCCAGGTCGCGGATGAAATCCAGCCCGTAGATGGCTGCAAGATCCGGCTCCGACGCCCGCCGCAGCGTCTCTGCGAATTCGCCGGCTGCCGGAACCTGTTGCATGTGGTGGAAGTGGTTGATGGGGCCGTTGCCCGCGCCCACCTCAAGTTGGTCAGCGGCCTGCAGCGCGCCCACCAGCCAGGGCTTCACTTGCCGTAGTGCGGCTTCCCAGTCCCCCAACCGGGCCTGGGCCGTGGCCATGGCCGATGACAGTGAGCAGCCGGTGCCGTGGCTGTTGCGCGTGGGGATCCTGTCCCCGCTCACTTCCACCACTTCCTGGGCGAGCAGCCCGGCAGCGTTGACCAGGGCATCCGGGCACGCACCGCCGTCGAGATGGCCGCCCTTGACCAGGACAGTGGCACCGGTCGCGGCGGACAACC
Source organism: Pseudarthrobacter sp. MDT3-1 (assembly GCF_054510755.1). NCBI lineage: Bacteria > Bacillati > Actinomycetota > Actinomycetes > Micrococcales > Micrococcaceae > Pseudarthrobacter > Pseudarthrobacter sp. MDT3-1. The sequence continues at coordinate 147,718 of NZ_JBTNDX010000006.1, forward strand.
GCTGTCCCTGCCCGAGCGCGTCGTGCCATTCCCTCGCCTGCGGCTCCCCCACCAGGATGGCCAGTTCGGCCAGGTTGGGGGTGATCAGGTCCGCGAGCGGGAGCAGCTCCCGCAGGGCCGCCTCGGCAGACCCCTGCAGTAGCCGGTCGCCGCTTGTGGCCACCATCACCGGATCAAGAACGACGACGGCGGGACGCACCTTTTCCAGCCAGTCGCGGACCACGCCTATCACCGCAGCGTCGCCCAGCATGCCGATCTTGACCGCGTCGATGGTGATGTCATCGCTGATGGCATCGAGCTGCTGGCCCAGGAAGGACGCAGGCGGAACGTGAACCGCCTGGACCCCCCGGGTGTTTTGGACTGTCAGTGCGGTGATGGCCGCCATGCCGTAGCCGCCAAGAGCCGCGATGCTTTTGAGGTCGGCCTGGACGCCGGCGCCACCTGAAGGGTCCGATCCGGCAATGGACAGCACCCGCGGAACGTCACGCAGCACCTGGACGTTGGCAGTCCGGCCTGGCGCGGGCAGGACCTCAGCCCCGGTTGCTGAGGATCCCTGTAGAGCCGCCGCGGGCGTTGCAGGAGGAAGGACAGAAGTTGAAGCCAAAGGAGACATCCCTTCGCCGGTGCTAACCGGACAGGTTCAACGGGTGTGGATCTCAGCCGGCTCTCTGCGCGGCACCCCGTGTCAGTCACCAGCCTAGCGTTCCTCGCGACTTAACGCCGGACGCCCGGACGCAGCCTGTGATTCACAGGCACATCCAGGCGCCGTTGTATTGGCTTGCCCTACTGCTTGGTCAGAGCTCCGAGGCCGGAACTCCTACGCCCAGGATGATGGGCGCGTTGGCGGCAACCGGCTTGTCGGCCACAGGAGCCTTGACGGGCTCCGGCGCCTTGGCGGCGTGGGTGTGTCCGGCGGCAGCCGCCGGAGCGGCTTCGTGATGCTCTACGGACGTGGCGTTGGCTGCGCCCTGGGCACGGCTGGCACTCCGGTTCCGCCGGGGACGGCGGGCGCGGGGCTCCTCGGTGTGATCGGAGTAATCCCTCTCCGCCGCGGCTGGCTGCTGCTGGCGGGCAGGTTCGGCCGCCCGGCTTTCAGTTGCCTGGACTGCCGGCGGCGTGCTCTCCGCTACAGGAGCCCGCTCACCAAGGTGGGCGAAGGCCTCCGCGAGGCGGTCAAGTGTCAGGGCAGGTGCGTGCGGCTGGTCATCGTGGTGCGCCACGAACGGAAGCACCACCTGCTCGCCGCCGAATGTCAGCACTGCGGCCGGGCGGCCGTTGGAGTCCGTTTCGGACTGCCCAACCGGAGCCGGCACCGGAGCCGCAGACTGCCGGCCCGCGGCAGCTGATGCGTGAGCCACCTCGTCGTCATGCAGATGCGCAGCGTGGGCCGCGGCCGCAATGTTCGCAAGCGCTGCCCGCGTGGCCTCCGCCTTCGCATGGCGCTCGGCATCGCTGGCTTCCGGGTGGACCGTGTGGATCTGCACCGGAGCTGCCGGTGCTGTTTCCAGCGGCTGGCCGCCCCGTCCGCGACGGCGCTTCCGGTCAGTGCGGCCACCCGGCTGGCTGTCCGGGCGCTGGCTGTCAGTCCGCACGCTGTCGGTGCGCTGGGCTTCCGGGCGGCTGTCAACCCGCTGCACGTGGTGCTCCGCGGCTACCGTGTTGGCGCGGCGGTGTTCCACGGGGTCGTCGTGGGTGACAATTCCACGGCCTGCACAGGTTTCACACTGCTCGCCGAAGACTTCCAGAAGCCCGGTGCCCATGCGCTTGCGCGTCATCTGCACGAGGCCCAGCGAGGTCACTTCGGCCACCTGATGCTTGGTCCGGTCGCGGCCCAGGCATTCCACCATGCGGCGCAGGACAAGGTCGCGGTTGGATTCGAGGACCATATCGATGAAGTCGATAACGATGATGCCGCCGATGTCGCGGAGCCGGAGCTGCCGGACCACTTCTTCAGCTGCCTCGAGGTTGTTCTTGGTGACGGTTTCCTCGAGGTTGCCGCCGCTGCCGGTGAACTTGCCGGTATTGACGTCCACCACGGTCATGGCTTCGGTGCGGTCAATGACCAGCGAACCGCCCGAAGGCAGGAAGACCTTGCGTTCCAGGGCCTTGTGGATCTGCTCATCGATCCGCCACGCAGCGAAGATGTCCTGGTCCTTGGTCCACTTTTCCAGGCGGCCCACGAGGTCCGGGGCCACGTAGGTGACGTAGGCCTCGATGGTGTCCCAGGCCTCTTCACCGGAGACGATCAGCTTGGAGAAGTCCTCGTTGAAGACATCACGGACTACCTTGATGGTGAGGTCAGGTTCGCCGTAGAGCAGCTCCGGCGCGAGGATCTTGGTGGACGTGGACTGGCTTTCGATGCCCTCCCACTGGGCCCGCAGCCGGTTGATGTCGTGCGTGAGCTCCTCTTCCGAGGCGCCTTCGGCAGCGGTGCGGACGATGACGCCGGCGTGCTCCGGGAGGCGGTCCTTGAGGATGCGCTTGAGGCGGTTTCGCTCGACGTCGGGCAGTTTGCGGGAGATTCCGGTCATGGAGCCGCCGGGCACATAGACCAGGTAGCGGCCGGGCAGCGAGATCTGGCTGGTCAGGCGTGCACCCTTGTGGCCCACGGGATCCTTGGTGACCTGGACCAGGACGGTGTCGCCGGACTTGAGCGCGTTTTCGATCCGGCGCTGCTTGCCTTCGAGGTTAACGGCCTCCCAGTTCACTTCACCGGCATACAGGACGGCGTTGCGGCCGCGTCCGATGTCAACAAACGCCGCTTCCATGGACGGCAGTACGTTCTGCACCTTGCCGAGGTAGACGTTGCCGATCAGGGAGTCCTGCTGGGTCTTGGAGACAAAGTGCTCGGCCAGGACGCCGTCTTCGAGGACGCCGATCTGGATTCTGTCGTCGCGCTGGCGGACGATCATCTGCCGGTCAACCGATTCGCGGCGGGCCAGGAACTCGGCCTCGGTGATGACGGTGCGGCGGCGGCCGGTGTCGCGGGATTCGCGGCGGCGCTGCTTCTTGGCTTCGAGGCGGGTGGAACCCTTGACAGACGTGACGCGGTTGTTGACCGGCGCTTCGGTCGCGGCGCGCGGCGCGCGGACACGGGTCACCGTGTTGGGCGGGTCGTCGCCTTCGCCTCCGGTCAGTTCCAGATCCTGGTCGCCACGGCGGCGGCGACGGCGACGACGGGACGTCACGCCCTCATCGGCCTGCCCGGCGGACTCCTCATCGGTTTCTTCGGCTGCGCCTTCGTCGCCTTCGTTTTCACCCTCAGCATCGCTTTCGCCTGTGCGGCTGCGTCCACGGCGACCACGGCTGCGGCGCCTGCGGCGGCCGTTGGCGTCGTCTGCTTCGCCGTCGTCGGGGTCGTCCTCTTCCGGCTCTTCAACCACGGCAGCAACCGGCGCGGGGCGGACCACGGTGCTGAGGTCGGGGGCCTGGAAAAGCACCGATGTGGTGGACGCCGGCTCAAGGAACAGTGAACTGAACGGGCTGGCAGTCTCAGCAGCAGCCGGCTCTTCAGCCAGCGCGGCGGCAGCGTTGACCGGGGCAGCGTTGACGGGGGCAACGGCGGCGGCTGCTGCGGGCGCGGCGGCCTCCGCAGCGGCGACTTCCTCTGCTTCCGGGGCCGGCGTCGCTGCAGTTTCAGGGGCTGCCTGCTCCGGAGCTGCCTGTTCCACGGCCGCGGGAGCGACGTCGGGGGCAGAGGTTTTGCGCGTGGCCACGCGGCGGCGGCGGACAGGCTTGGTCTCCGCCGCAGCCTCGGGGGCTGCGGCTCCGTCCTCCGGTTCGACGGCGGCGGGCTCTACGACGGTCTCGGTAACAACGGCGGCAGGTGCCTCCAGAACCTCAGCAGCGAAGGCCGGCAACGGTTCGGCGGTCTCCACCTTCTTACGTGCGCGGGTGCGGCGGACCGGCGCCTTAGGCTCCGGTGCGGCGTCCGTCGCAGGCTCAGCCTCGGCGGCCTCATTCACCGGTGCGACCTCTGCGGCCTTCGGCACTGCCTTCCGGCGTGTCCGGGTGGGCTTCTTGGGCGCTTCCGTGGCCTCGGCGACGGCTTCATCATTAACGGCTGGTGTTAGTTCGTTTTCCATATGTGGCAACACTCCTGCCCCTGACGTACCGCCACATCCGGCACCCATTGGGGCACATATTGTCAAAACCCGCAGGCGTTGACAGAAGTCAAGTGGATACTCCCAGGTTCGCACCGGCAGAGGGGTGCGGCAGCCCGTGGGAGCCGTCGGCTGTGTCCTGAAACCCGTTGTTCTACACGCCACAACCAGGTGCCGACCAATGGAATTGCGGGAAGCCGGATCAGAGAATCCGAAGCCTGCCCTGCTCATCATTGGCGGTCTTGAAACAAGCCACCGGACCGGAGTCCGAATGTGGGTCGGCCTCCAGCCATGTTCATTCTCTCACACCCGGGCTGAAAGGCGGCGGAACCACGGGCAACGGATCGGTACCTGAGGGCGCTGACTGAATGCTGCTTCCAGCCACCGGCGTTACAATCGGGGCAAGGAGCACCCGAAGCAAAGGACGCCACACCATGCCCAGCATTTCCTCCCACGGCACCGACACGCCGGCTGCCTCCCCTGCGGCGGAGCCGTTAGCCGCCACGCCCGGGAGCGTGCCGCCGATGGCACGCAACCGGCCCTTCGGCTGGCTATTGGTCATCACTGGCGCCATCGGCTGGCTGGCCTCGGGAACGCTGGTCCTGGAAAAGCTCGCTGTCCTCGAGGATCCGAATCATGTAACGGCCTGCGACGTTAATCCGTGGATCTCCTGCGGCCAGGTCATGCAGACGTGGCAGAGCTCGGCGTTCGGGTTCCCCAACATGTTTATTGGCATCGTGGCGTTCGCCGTCATCATCACAGTGGGCATGGCCCTGCTCTCCGGCGCCACGTTCGCACGCTGGTACTGGGCGGGACTCCAGGCCGGCGTGACGCTCGGCTTCGCGTTTGTGGTGTGGCTCTGGTCCCAGGCACTCTACGACATCCATGTTCTCTGCCCGTTCTGCATGATTGTCTGGGCCGCGATGATCCCGCTCTTCGTCTGGGTGACCATCCGCAACGTCGTCCACGGCGTCATCCCCGTCCCGGCAGGTACTGCACGTGTGCTGGGCGAATCGGGCTGGATCATCACGGCGCTGCTGTACGTGGCGGTCATCGCCACCATCTTCTTCGCTTTCATCCAGGTGTTTGCCGGAACCTCGGGCTTCTGACGCGGGCCCCGCACAAACGCACAAAAGGCGCGAACCAACAAGCGCGAACGAACACTTGAGGCCCCGGTTTCCCGGGGCCTCAAGTGTCCGTTCGCGCAGTTGGGGGTGGACGTTAGTCCTGGAACCAGATCTTGATTTCGCGCTCGGCCGAGTCCACGGAGTCGGAGCCGTGGACCAGGTTCTGCTGGACCTTCAGGCCCCAGTCGCGGCCGAAGTCGCCACGGATGGTGCCGGGAGCCGCAGTGGTGGGATCCGTAGTGCCGGCCAGGGACCGGAAGCCTTCAATGACGCGGTGGCCTTCGAAGATCGCGGCCACCACCGGTCCGCTGAGCATGAATTCAACGAGGGGCTCGTAGAACGGCTTGCCCACATGTTCTTCGTAGTGCTGCTCCAGCAGTTCCCGGCTGGCGTCAACCTTCTTCAGTTCGGCGAGGGTGTAGCCTTTGGCCTCAATGCGGCCCAGGATGGCGCCGCTGAGGTTGCGGGCAACGCCGTCGGGCTTGATCAGTACCAGGGTGCGCTCAATGGTCATAGCTGCTCCAATGCGTAATGTGTGGTTTCGGGACAATTCTACGAGGCTTCCGGGGTGTCCCCGTGCGACGCATTCCACTCGGCCTGGTCGCGTTCGCGCTTTGCGGCTTCTGAATCGATCCTGATGCCGGTGCGGATTCCATACCACCAGGCCAGGCCGAACAGCGCGCCAACCAGGAACATCATGGGCTCAACGATGCCCGTCAGGATCAGCACAATCTGCAGGATCCAGCCCAGTCCCACGCAACAGGGCTTGGACAGCACCGCGCAGGCCAGGATCATCACTACGCTCAGTGCGATGCCGATGCCCAGGATCAGCGCCGGCGGAAACTCGCCGCGCCTGAGTCCAAAGACGGCCAGCGTTGCGAAAAAGACCACAAACGCTTCAAGCAGCAGGACGGTGGAGGCAAACATCACCTTGGTGGACCGGCGCTTCTTGGGCATTCCCGGGCGCCACTCGCGCTGCGCTTTGGTCAGCTTCGCCACCGCTAGGCCTCCGTCTTTCCGAGCAGGATCCGGGCTTCCGCCACCAGGGTGATGGAACCCGTCACCAGCACGCCGCCGGAGAGGTCGTCGCTGGCTTCGGCGCGTTCCACGGCCCATTCGAGGGCGTCGTCGAGCTTCTCAGCAATGTGGATGTTGTCTTCGCCGAAGCCCATTTCCACCGCCAGTTCAGCCAGTTCGGCCGCGGGCACTGCCCGTGGCGAATTGGACTGGGTAAAGCAGTATTCCTGGGCGATCTCGCCCAGGGATTCCTTGAGCTGGCGCAGGATCTCTTCGGCGTCCTTCTCCTTCAGGACTCCCACTACCGGCACCAGCCGGGTGAAGCTGAAGGCCTCCTGGATGGCCTCGGCCGAGACCCTGATGCCGTCCGGGTTGTGGGCCGCGTCAACAATGATGGTGGGCGCCGTGCGGACAACCTCAAGGCGGCCCGGGGACGTGACGGATGCGAAGGCCTCCTGGAGCACCTCGGCGTCAAGTTCCTTCTCGCCGCCGAAGAAGGCCTCGAGGGCTGCCACCGCCACTGCTGCGTTCTGGGCCTGGTGCGCACCGTGCAGCGGCAGCAGCAGTTCCGGGTACCGGCCGGCGATGCCCTGAATGCTCACCACCTGGCCGCCCACGGCAACCGTCCGGGATTCGACGCCGAACTCTACGCCTTCAAACCGGAACGGGACTCCCACGTCCTTGGCTTTCTCGAGTAGCACCTGCGCAGCATCAACGGGCTGCGAGGCACTGATGAGGTAACCACCGGGCTTGATGATGCCGGCCTTCTCGTACGCAATCTCCTCGGTGGTATCGCCCAGCAGGTCGGTGTGGTCCAGGGAAATGGGGGTGACCACGGAAACCAGGCCGTCGCCCACGTTGGTGGCATCGGTGATGCCGCCCAGACCCACCTCGATCACGGCCACGTTGACCGGCTGGTCCGCGAAGATCGCGAAGCCCAGGATGGTCAGGCACTCGAAGTACGTGAGCCGGGGCTCCCCCGCAGCGGTAAGCTCTTCGTCGACGATCTGCAGGTACGGGCGGATCTCATCCCAGATCCGGACAAACGTTTCGTCAGAGACAGGGTGGCCGTCGATGCTGATCCGCTCGGTGACCTTGGACAGGTGCGGGCTGGTGTAGCGGCCGGTACTCAGGCCGTGCGCGCGCAGCCCGGCCTCGATCATCCGGGCCGTGGAGGTCTTCCCGTTGGTGCCCGTCACATGGATGATCGGGAACGCCTTGTTGGGCTCCCCCAGCACATCCATGGCCCGAAACAGCGGCGCAAGACGCGGCTCCATCTTGTTTTCCGGCGCACGCCCCAGCAACTCTGCGTAGACACTTTCCACGGAGAATTCGTCAGTCATAGCTCAAGCCTCTACTTTTTCGACGGTAATGCGTGGTTCGCCTGACTCAGCCGGAACTGTGGCCAGCTCCAGGGTCAGGGTTTCGGTCTTGACCAGCTCGGCGTTTGCCAGCAGCGCCTCCAGCACGGCGGGAGCGGCCGTGACGGTGGTGCGGATCCGGTCGCTCACATTCAGTGCAGCGTCCTTGCGTGCCTGCTGGATGGCGCGGACCATGTCCCTAGCCGTCCCTTCGGCCTCAAGTTCGGGCGTGACCTCGGTGTTGAGCACCACAAAGCCGCCGCCCGGCAGGACAGCTACTGAAGCCGATCCGCCGTCGGACTCTGCCACCACGGTCTCCAGCGTGTACTCCTGGGATTCCAGCTCCAGGCCGCCAGAAACAACAACTCCCGCGACGCCGTTTATTTCTTGAACCGACCAGTCGCCGGACTTGGCGCCCTTGATGGCCTGCTGGACGTTCTTGCCCAGGCGCGGTCCCGCGGCGCGTGCGTTGACCACGAGCTTCTGCTCGATGCCGAACTCCTCCGGGGAGGCGCTCTCGGCGTCCAGCAGGCGCACGGAGCGCAGGTTCAGTTCATCGGCGACGACGGCGGCGAAGCCTCCCAGCGCATCCGCGCCGGGTGCCACCACGGTCAGTTCCTGCAGCGGCAGCCGCACGCGGAGGTTGGCGGCCTTGCGCAGCGAGGATCCGGTGGAGCAGATCTGCTGCACGCGGTCCATCGCTTCCACCAGCGACGCGTCGGCCGGGAACAGGTCCGCGTCCGGCCAGTCGGCCAGGTGCACGGAGCGTCCGCCGGTGAGGCCGCGCCAGATCTCCTCGGAGACCAGCGGCAGCAGCGAGGCGGCCACGCGGGACACGGTCTCCAGCGCGGTGTACAGCGCGTCGAAGGCGTCAGCGCTCTCGTCAAAGAAGCGCTGACGGCTGCGGCGGACGTACCAGTTCGTGAGCATGTCCAGGTAGCTGCGCAGTTCATCGCACGCGCCGGAGATGTCGTAGCTGTCCAGCTGGGCGGTCATGTTGCGGACCAGGTCACCGGTGTTCGCCAGCAGGTACTGGTCCAGGGTGTCGGCGTACCCGTCGTAGCGGAGCTTCGCGTCGTAACCCTTACCGCCGTTGGCGGCGTTCGTGTACAGCGTGAAGAAGCTGTACACGTTCCACAGGGGCAGGATGACCTGGCGGACGCCGTCGCGGATTCCCTGTTCGGTGACCACCAGGTTGCCGCCGCGCAGGATGGGGCTGGACATCAGGAACCAGCGCATGGCGTCGGAGCCGTCACGGTCCAGGACCTCGGAGACGTCCGGGTAGTTGCGCAGGCTCTTGGACATCTTCTGCCCGTCCGAACCGAGCACGATGCCGTGGCTGATGACGTTCCGGAACGCCGGACGGTCGAACAGCGCCGTGGACAGGATGTGCAGCATGTAGAACCAGCCGCGGGTCTGCCCGATGTACTCAACGATAAAGTCTGCCGGGTTGTGCGTGTCGAACCAGGCTTCGTTCTGGAACGGGTAATGCACCTGGCCGTAGGGCATGGAGCCGGAGTCGAACCAGACGTCCAGGACGTCCTCGACGCGGCGCATCACGGACTGGCCCTCTTCGGGGGTCCGGGGATCGTCCGGGTTGGGGCGGGTCAGTTCGTCGATGAACGGGCGGTGCAGGTCAACCTCGCCGGCCTTGTTCAGCGGCAGGCGGCCGAAATCGGCCTCGATCTCGGCGAGCGAGCCGTAGACGTCGGTGCGCGGGAATTCGGGGTCGCTGGACTGCCACACCGGGATGGGGCTGCCCCAGTAGCGGTTGCGGCTGATGGACCAGTCGCGGGCGTTGGCCAGCCACTTACCGAACTGGCCGTCCTTGACGTTGCCGGGGATCCAGTTGATGTCCTGGTTCAGTTCGGACATGCGGTCCTTGAACTTGGTGACTTCCACGTACCAGGAGGACACCGCGCGGTAGATCAGGGGGTTGCGGCAGCGCCAGCAGTGCGGGTAGCTGTGCTCGTAGCTGGCCTGGCGGACCAGGCGGCCCTGGGCCCGCAGCACCTGGGTGATGGGCTTGTTGGCCTCGAAGACCTGAAGCCCGGCGATGTCGTGCAGGTCGCCGTGGCTGAACAGCGGCAGGAACTTGGCGCCTTCGTCCACGGACAGGACCACCGGGATGCCGGCCTCTTCACAGACCTTCTGGTCGTCTTCACCGTAGGCGGGCGCCTGGTGGACGATGCCGGTGCCGTCGGTTGTTGTGACGTAGTCGGCCACGAGGAAGCGCCAGGCGTTCTGCGTCCCGTACTTTTCGTCGTCGCTGAAGTCGTTCCACAGCGGCTGGTAGGCCAGGCCCTCCAGGTCGGCGCCGGTGTGGGTTGACGTCACGGCGGCCTCGGCGGAGTCCGCATCCTCATAGCCCAGGTCCTTGGCGTACGCGGCCAGCAGGTCCGCGGCCAGGAGGAAACTGCCGGTGACGGGCGCGTCCGGCGAAGCGGCCTTGACGCCGTTGGGTCCGGCGGGGAGAACGGCGTAGGTGATGGAAGGCCCGACGGCGAGCGCCAGGTTGGTGGGCAGCGTCCAGGGCGTGGTGGTCCAGGCGAGCGCCTGGACGCCGGCGAGCTGCTTCGACAGCGCCGACTCCCCTGCCGTGATGGGGAACGTCACCGTGACAGTCTGGTCCTGGCGGTTCTTGTAGACGTCGTCGTCCATGCGGAGCTCATGGTTGGACAGCGGAGTCTCGTCCTTCCAGCAATACGGCAGCACACGGTAGCCGTTGTACGTCAGGCCTTTTTCGTGCAGCTGCTTGAACGCCCACAGGACCGATTCCATGTATTCGACGTTGAGCGTCTTGTAATCGTTGTCGAAGTCCACCCAGCGGGCCTGGCGGGTGACGTAGCTCTTCCACTCATCGGCGTACTTCATTACGGAGGCACGGCAGGCGTCGTTGAACTTATCGATGCCCATGGCCTCGATCTGGGTCTTGTCCGTCATGCCCAGCTGCTTCATGGCTTCCAGTTCAGCCGGCAGTCCGTGGGTGTCCCAGCCGAAGCGGCGTTCAACGCGGCGGCCGCGCTGTGTCTGGTAGCGGCCCACGAGGTCCTTGGCGTACCCGGTCAGGAGGTGGCCGTAGTGCGGCAGTCCATTTGCGAAGGGAGGGCCGTCGTAGAAGACGAATTCGTTGCTGCCGGGCTGCCCGCCGGGGGCGTCGGCGCTTCGCTGGTCGATGCTGGCCTGGAAAGTGCCGTCCTGGTCCCAGTACTTCAGGATGCGCTCTTCGATCTCCGGGAACTTGACGGAGGCGGAGACACCGGCGGCAGCGCCGCTCGAAACTGCAGCCGAAGGGGAAGCTGAGGCTTTGGGGTAATACGTCATTCTCGACATCCTGGATTGAGCTGGTGAACCACTCAGCCGCTGCTGGATGGTTCCGTTCAGGATGCGAGGACGGCTCGTGTGCTGTCCTGGGACTGCACGCTTACCGCGGTACCACCTCACTTACCGGCACTCCACCATGCTCCGGGGGAAGCTTGTTGGTGCGCCGGCCGCTCATTACTGCTGTGACGGGCTTACCCGTCCGGTTCTACCGGCCCTGGCGCGTGCTGATCCTTGCGCCGGGGCGTTCTTCCGGAAGCTCACCGGTGATGGCCGGGTCAAAGCTGATACGACGATGTTACCGGAGAAGTCACTGCGTTTCACTGCACACTGCCTTGAAAGCACAGCGCGGTCCGCCGGGCAGCGAAACGCAGTGACGGCGGCTGGGCGCCCGGGCCGGTACTAGAAGCCGCGCGGCAGTTTCATCCCGGCAGCAGCCATGACATCGCGGAGCCGGTCCGGGTAGTCGGTGATGATCCCGTCAACGCCGGTGTCGATCAGCGCCCGCATGGTGGGCTGGTCATCGACGGTCCACGGGATGACCTGCATCCCGGCAGCGTGCGCACGTTCCACCATGTCCGCGGTGACGTAGGGGACGTAGCCCGGATCGGTCACTTTGCCGTTCTGCGGGGTGCCGTGCACGGGAGAGACGGCGTCGAAGCCGAGGGAAGACGCTGCAGCGATGAGGTCGCCGCCAAAGTCGTCGGCGTCAATCCCGCCAAGCCACGGCGAGCTGCCCGGCTGCCCGGCCTGGAGGAAGTCCTTGTTGGTCAGGGCCACGGTGCGGATCTGCGGGTCGCGCTGCTGGACGAGGCGCAGGGAGCCCCAGTCGAAGCTCTGGATGGAGACGCGGCTCTGCATCTGGGCGGCGTTGATTTCCCGGAGTGCGACGTCGATGAACTGCTCGCGCGGGGCGGTTTCCGCCGGAGCGCCGGCTTCGACCTTCGTTTCAATGTTGAACTTCACCTGGCTGGCGCGGTGGGCGTCGGCGAGCTCAAAAACCTCGGCCAGAGTCGGCATCTTGGCGCCGGGAGACGCCGTCTGGCCCGGGAACTGCGGCTGGGTGAGCGAACCGCAGTCCAGGCTTCGGACCTGTTCGAAGGTCAAGTCCTTGACGTACTTGCCCACATAGGGGAACTGCGGATCGTTCGGCGTGACCGGCGCGGTATCGAGGCACTTCTTGTTGCTGATCTTGCGGTCGTGCGTGATGACTTCGCGGCCGTCCTTGGTGATCTGGAGGTCAAGTTCCAGGGTGGACACGCCGGTCTCGAGGCCCTTGGCGAAAGACGCCAGGGTGGATTCGACGGTCAGGCCGAGTCCGCCGCGGTGGGCCTGTAGATCAAAATGGTTGTCCGTGCCGTTGGGGTTCGTGTCAGCGGCTTGGGCCTGAACCGAAGTCGTGAGGAGCAGGGCTGCGCTGAGTACGGCAGCGCCAAGCTTCATCGGGGTGCGCATAGGAAGGAATCTCCACTCTGGTGGTGTGCAGTTTTGCGCCTGCTACAGTGCCGTCCTGCGGCCAACGTCAGGCCACAGCGGGCTGGCCGGAGTGCGACTGGACGGTAAACGTTGGGCTTCATCGCAAAGCCGATCCAATCAACGGGCGACGCCAGGGCGGCGACTCTTTAGACTCGTGCCATGACAGTCTCCCGGGCGATTTGTTCCGGTCCCTGATGGGCCATCGTGCACACCACTGCTGGCTGTTGTCTGCTGGCCTGGTTGCGGCCCCTGTTGTGGTGGTGTCCTGGTTCCGCGCCGTTCCGGCGCCGTGGCCGCCGCTTGTGGTGCAGGTAGTGGCCTTTACGCCGTGGCTGGCATTCCTTGCCGCGGCCGCGGTGTTGCTGACACTGCCCAGCCGGCGCGCCTGGGCTATCCTGCCGGCGGCAGTCCTGCTGACCGCACAGCTTACCTGGCTGTTCCCGCCGGAAGTGTTCCTGGCCCGGCAGGGAGGGTACCCCCAGGTCCGGGGGCCGGATGCTCCAGCCGCGGCGAAGCTGACAGTCATGAACCTCAATGCCCGGCTCGGGGGTGCTGATAGCGCCGCCATCGTCCGGCTGGTCCGGGACCACCATGTTGACCTGCTGACCGTCCAGGAGCACAGCCCGGAGTTGGAGAAGCGGCTGGCGCGGGCGGACCTGGGCAGCGTGCTTCCCCACCGCGTGTCCCATCCCCGGAACGGAGCGGCCGGCAGCGCCGTCTACTCGTCTTTCCGGCTCAAGGAGGTGGGAATGGTCCCTGACACAGCGTTCAGCATGCCGGTTGTCCGGCTTGAGACCAGTGACCCAGGCGCCGGCGCCGGGCTGACGGTCATCAATGTGCACGCGCACGCGCCCGTGGACATTGCAGTTCATCAATGGCGAAGTGACCTTACAGCTGTGGCCCGGGCAAGCAGCGGAGCCGGTCCTACGCTTCTGGCGGGCGATTTCAACGCGACATATGACCACTGGGAATTCCGCGCGATGCTGGAGGGGGCCGGCGGCGGCCGGAAACTGGTGGATGTTGCAACCGCGTTGGGCAGCCGGCTCATCCCCACCTGGCCGATGCGGGATTACAGCCTTCCCGGCGTGGCTCTGGACCATTTGGTGACCAGCCCGGACATTTTAAGTTCGGGTTACTCGGTCCACCCGGTCCGCGGCACCGACCACGCTGCAGTGATCGCCACCCTGGAGATCCAGCTTCCCTAACGCTTGCGGATCAGCTTGTGGGTGGCCGCCTGTGCAACGGGCCGGATCACGATCTGGTCCAGGTTGACATGGTGCGGCGCGCTGACGGCGTAGCGCACCACGTCGGCGACGTCGGCTGCGGTCAGGGGCTTCTCCACGCCCTCGTAAACCTTCTCCGCGGCGTCCTGGTCACCAAAGCGGTTGAGCGCGAACTCTTCGGTGCGGACAAGGCCCGGGGCTACCTCGATGACTCGGATGTTGTGTTCCGCCTCTTCCAGCCGGAGGGCACCGGTCAGTGCGTGCTGGGCAAACTTGGCGGCGTTGTAGCCGCCGCCGCCCTCGTAGGCCACCAGTCCGGCGGTCGACGTCAGGTTCAGGACAGTTCCTTCGCCGGTGGCGCGGAGCATCGGCAGGAACGCCCGGGTGAGCTTCACGGTGCCGAGGACGTTGACCCGGAACATCCATTCCCAGTCCTCGGTGTTGGCCTCGCCCACCAGGTCAGCACCCCGGGCCCCGCCGGCGATGTTGATGAGCGTCCCCACGCCGCCGGCTTCGGTGACGCGGGCAAGGAGCCTGGCGACGTCGTCGTCCTCGGTGATGTCAGCGGGAATTCCGACGGCGCCTGTTTCAGCTTCCAGCGCGGCCAGCCGTTCGGCGCGGCGTGCCACAGCGAATACCGTCCAGCCTTCCGCCCGCAATGCCCGCACGGTTGCCTCGCCGATGCCGGTGCTGGCGCCGGTTACTACTGCTGCCTTGTTCAGTGAATCTTCAGTCATGGCACCACCATAACGGGCCCGGCCGGTGGCATGCTTGGAGCGATGTCGCCGGATGAAGTCCCGGCCATGAAACAATTGCCAGATGGCTGAAGACACTCAGGGTACAGACACGCCCTCCACCGCCCCTATCAACGTTCCGGACAAGCCCGCCCTTGAGGGGCTCGAAGCTGCCCTCACGCAGCGCTGGCTTGCCGAAGGGACCTACAAGTTCAACCCGGACACCACCCGGGAGCAGGTCTACTCGATCGACACTCCCCCACCCACCGCATCTGGCTCCCTGCACGTGGGGCACATGTTCTCCTTCACGCAGACGGACGTGCTGGCCCGCTACCAGCGCATGATCGGCAAGAACGTGTTCTACCCGATGGGTTGGGATGACAACGGCCTGCCCACCGAGCGCCGCGTCCAGAACTACTACGGCGTGCGCTGCGATCCGTCCATCCCGTACGACGCCGACTACCGGGCTCCGGCGGAGCCCGCCAAGAACCAGCGCGATTTCGACGTCGTCTCGCGCCGGAACTTCATCGAGCTGTGTGAAGAACTTGCCGTGGAGGACGAGAAGGTGTTCGAAAGCCTGTTCCAGCAGCTCGGACTTTCCGTGGACTGGCAGCTGACGTACCGGACCATCGATGACGCCTCCCGCGAAGTCTCCCAGCGCGCCTTCCTGGCCAACCTGGCAGCCGGCGACGCGTACATGGCCGAAGCGCCAACCCTCTGGGACATCACCTTCCGCACGGCCGTGGCCCAGGCGGAACTCGAAGACCGCGAAGTTGCCGGCGCGTACTACCGCTACCCGTTCTTCACCGAAGACGGTGAAAAGATCTATGTCGAGACCACCCGTCCCGAACTGCTGGCAGCCTGCGCCGCCCTCGTTGCAAACCCCGACGACGAGCGGTACCAGCCGCTGTTCGGCAAGATGGTCACGTCCCCGGTCTTCGGTGTTGAGGTTGAGGTCAAGGCCCACGCGCTGGCCAAGGCGGACAAGGGCTCCGGCATCGCCATGGTGTGCACGTTCGGTGACCTCACCGACGTCACCTGGTGGCGGGAACTCCAGCTGCCCACCCGTGCCATCGTTGGCCGGGACGGCCGCATCGTCGGCGAAACCCCGGACTGGATCACCACCGATGCAGGGCGCACCGCCTACGAAGACATTGCCGGCAAGACCGTCTTCAGCGCCAAGGAAACAGTGGTGGAGCTCCTGGCCGCCGAAGATCTGATCGACGGCGAACCGAAGAAGATCATGCACCCTGTGAACTTCTACGAAAAGGGCGACAAGCCCCTCGAGGTTGTCACCTCACGCCAGTGGTACTACCGCAACGGCGGCCGCGACGAAGAGCGCCGCGCCCGCCTGATCGCGCGCGGCCACGAGATCGACTTCCACCCGGCCTTTATGCGGTCCCGCTTCGAGAACTGGATCTCCGGGCTGAACGGCGACTGGCTCGTGTCCCGCCAGCGCTTCTTCGGTGTGCCCATTCCCGTCTGGTACCCGCTGGACGCCGAGGGCAACCCGCGGTACGACGCCCCGATCGTGCCCCTGGACGAGCAGCTGCCGGTTGACCCCGCGGCCGATGCCGCACCCGGTTACGACGAAGCCCAGCGCGGCGTTCCTGGTGGCTTCGCCGGCGACGCCGACATCCTGGATACGTGGGCCACGTCTTCCCTGACGCCGCAGATTGTGGGCGGCTGGAGCCGGGACGAAGACCTCTTCGCCAAGGTCTTCCCGTTTGACCTGCGCCCCCAGGGCCACGACATCATCCGCACCTGGCTGTTCTCCTCGGTAGTCCAGGCTGATGCGCTGCAGCACGCCGCGCCGTGGAAGCATGCCGCCATCTCCGGCTGGATCCTGGACCCGGACCGGAAGAAGATGTCCAAGTCCAAGGGCAACGTGGTGGTTCCCACCGATGTGCTGGACGAATTCGGCTCCGACGCCGTCCGCTACTGGGCCACGTCCGCCAAGCTCGGCGCGGATACGGCGTACGAGATCGCGCAGATGAAGATCGGCCGCCGCCTTGCCATCAAGCTGCTGAACGCCTCAAAGTTCGTCCTGAACCTGGGGGCGACGGAGAATTCCGTGGTCTCCACCGATCTCTCGGTGCTGACCAACCCGTTGGACCGCGCGGTGCTGGCCCAGCTGGCCGATGTGGTGCGCCAGTCCACCAAGGCGTTCGAGAACTACGATTACGCCCGGGCCCTGCAGATCACCGAGAGCTTCTTCTGGCAGTTCACGGACGATTACGTGGAGCTCATCAAGGACCGCGCCTACGGTGCCGCCGGCGACGCTGAGCAGGCCTCCGTGCTGGCAGCTCTCGCCACCAGCCTGGACACGCTGCTGCGCCTGTTCGCCCCGTTCCTGCCCTTCGCCACCGAAGAGGTCTGGGGCTGGTGGCGCAACGAATCCGTACACCGTGCACAGTGGCCCACCGCAGTGGACGTGGACGGCGACACCACCCTGCTTGCCACCGTTGGCACGGCCCTGAGCGGTGTCCGCAAGGCCAAGTCCGAGGCCAAGGTCAAGCAGCGCACCGAGGTCCTCTCCGCCACCATCACGGCGTCGGAATTCCTGACCACGCAGCTGAAGGCCGGACTTGGCGACCTGAAGGCAGCCTCGAACGCCCGCGAACTGACCCTGGTGGCAGGCGACGGCGAACTGACCGTCAGCGATGTCGTGCTGGCCGCTCCGGAGGAACAGCCCAAGGCCTGACCTGTTTTTGGGCAAAGGGGAAGCCCCATCAGCGTTTTGCCGTTGGTGGGGCTTCGACTTTTCGGCCATCCTGGTGACGTCTTTGATGGTCTGGCAGGATCCTTGGATCTTCAGGTCTTCCTACCTCGTCACTGGTAGCTTGTATCTGACTTTGCCGATGGCTGCGTCGGATACATATCACTGAATCTTTGGTTCCTGCGTCCCGCTTCTTTCGAAGTGGGTAAGATCCATTGTTGTCCCGACGGTTGGGATGCGCAAGAGCCCCGGAAGAACTACATCAGAGTAGTTCGTCCGGGGCTCTTTGCTGTCTGCGTCAGTTGAATTCGGGACGTTCGCTGCGACTGCGCTTAATCTCGAAGAAGTGCGGGTACGAGGCCAGTGTGACGGTGGCATCCCACAGCAGGCCCGCCTGCTCGCCGCGCGGGATGCGGGTCAGCACGGGGCCAAAGAAAGCGGCTCCGTTGAAGGCAACAACCGGCGTGCCGACGTCGTGCCCCACCAGCGAGATGCCCTCCTCATGGCTGGCCCGCAGCTGGGTGTCAAAGGCGTCCGTGGTGGCAACGTCTGACAGACTGGCCGGGAGTCCGCACTCAGCCAGTGCCTTGCTGATGACAACGCCGAAGTCCTTCTCCCCGCCCTGATGAATCAGTATGCCCATGGCGTCGTAGAGCGGCTTCACCACGTGGTCGCCGTGCTGCTCCTGGGCCGCGATGACGACCCGGACCGGACCCCACGCCTTGTCCATGGCCTCGCGGTACGCGGGTTCCAGGTCCCGGCCCTCGTTCAGGACAGACAGGCTCATCACATGCCAGACCGTTTTGATGTCGCGGACAGCCTCGACCTCGCCGATCCAGCGTGACGTGATCCAGGCGAACGGGCACAGCGGATCAAACCAGAAATCGGCCTGGTTGATGGTTGTTTCAGTCATGCATGAGTCCTCTGTTCCTGGGCGTGCGGGAGGGAAGGCGGAAGTGTCGGGCGGGGTGGTGGACGTGTCAGGCGGACTTGCGTCGCTTGGTCACGTGCGGAATGAGGGTGGGCTCGGCCTTGCTGAGGACAACGTCAGCGGTGATGACCACGCTGGCCACGTCTTCGCGGCTGGGGAGGTCGAACATGACCGGGAGCAGCACTTCTTCCATGATGGCGCGCAGGCCGCGGGCACCGGTGCCACGCTCAAGGGCCTGGTCGGCGATGGCGTTGAGGGCGTCGTCATCAAAAACGAGTTCCACGCCGTCGATCTGGAACATCTTCTGGTACTGCTTGACCAGCGCGTTCTTCGGCGTGGAGAGGATCTGGATGAGGGCGTCGCGGTCCAGGCTGGAGACTGTGGTGATCACGGGCAGGCGGCCGATAAATTCCGGGATGAGACCGAATTTCAGGAGGTCCTCGGGCATCACTTCGCCGTAGGAGTCCACCTTATTGCTGGCGTCGTTGAGGGGGGCGCCGAAGCCGATGCCCTTGCGTCCGGAACGCGAACCAATGATCTCTTCCAGCCCGGCAAAGGCGCCCGCCACGATAAACAGCACGTTGGTGGTGTCGATCTGGATGAATTCCTGGTGGGGGTGCTTGCGTCCGCCCTGGGGCGGAACGGAGGCCACGGTTCCTTCGAGGATCTTCAGGAGGGCCTGCTGCACGCCCTCGCCGGAGACGTCCCGTGTGATGGAGGGGTTCTCGCTTTTGCGCGAAATCTTGTCGATTTCGTCAATGTAGATGATGCCCTGTTCGGCCTTTTTGACGTCGTAATCGGCCGACTGGATGAGCTTGAGGAGGATGTTCTCCACGTCCTCACCCACATAGCCGGCTTCGGTGAGTGCCGTGGCGTCGGCAACAGCAAACGGAACATTCAACCGCCGCGCCAGGGTCTGGGCAAGGTAGGTTTTGCCGCAGCCTGTGGGGCCGATCAGGAGGATGTTGGACTTGGCAATTTCGACGTCGTCGTGGTGGCCGCCCTCAGCGAGGCTGCCGCTCTTGGGGGCGTGGCCGGCCTGGATCCGCTTGTAGTGGTTGTAGACGGCGACGGCGAGGGAACGCTTGGCAGGTTCCTGGCCGATGACGTATTCCTGCAGGAAGTCGAAGATCTCGCGGGGCTTTGGCAGCTCGAAGCTTCCCAGATCGGCGACTTCCGCGAGCTCTTCTTCAATGATCTCGTTGCAGAGCTCAATGCATTCGTCGCAGATGTAGACACCGGGCCCGGCAATGAGCTTGCGCACCTGCTTCTGGCTCTTTCCGCAGAAAGAACACTTCAGCAGATCCGTGCTCTCGCCAATCCGAGCCATATGTGAACCCCTTTAGTATCTTGCTGCCAGGCAGCTGTGCACCGTTGCTGGAATCGTGGCGGGCCTGGGAGGACCGGCCGTGACATCTTCCACTCTAGGTCACAATTGCGTCCAAGGGTGGAAAGCGAAGGCCGGTGCGGCCCAAATTACTGGACCGCACCGGCCGTCGAAGAGGCTGGCTACCTGGTGATTGCCTGCGGCTTCATCTTGCGGGAATCAAGCACCTGGTCAATGAGGCCATAATCCAGGGCCTCGGCGGCGGTCAGGATCTTGTCACGCTCAATGTCGTTGTTGACCTGCTCCGGGGTGCGGCCCGAGTGGTGCGCCAGCGTGTCCTCAAGCCAAGCGCGCATGCGCATAACTTCCGCGGCCTGGATCTCCAGGTCCGAGGCCTGTCCACCTTGGCCGCCGGAGAGGGCCGGCTGGTGGATCAGGACACGGGCGTTGGGCAGGGCCAGGCGCTTGCCCGGGGTGCCGGCTGCGAGGATCACGGCGGCGGCGCTGGCGGCCTGGCCGAGGCAGACGGTCTGGATCTCCGGCCGGATGTACGTCATGGTGTCGTAGATCGCGGTCATGGCCGTGAAGGAACCGCCCGGGGAGTTGATGTAGAGAGTGATGTCGCGGTCCGGGTCGGTGGACTCGAGCACCAGCAGCTGGGCCATGACGTCATCAGCGGAGGCGTCATCGATCTGGACGCCGAGGAAGATGATGCGGTCCTCGAACAGCTTCGTGTAGGGGTCCTGGCGCTTGAAGCCGTAAGGCGTGCGCTCTTCGAACTGGGGAAGGACGTAGCGGCTGGTCGGAAGATTACCGGCAGTCGATCCGAAGTTGTAAGTCATTTTGTTGCTCCTGATCTAAGTGTTCTAAGTGCCGGGTTACTTCTCGGAGGCTGACTCGCCGGAGGTAGCGTTGGCGGTTCCGCCGCCGCCTGAGACGGAACCGGCGTGGGCCGCGATCTTGTCGAAGAAGCCGTATTCGAGGGCTTCAGGCGCGGTGAACCACTTGTCACGGTCGTTGTCCTTGAGGATGGTATCCACGGACTGGCCGGTCTGGTCCGCGGTCAGTTCGGCCATGACCTTCTTCATGTGCAGGATCAGTTCGGCCTGGATCTTAATGTCCGAGGCCGTGCCGCCGATGCCGCCGGAGGGCTGGTGCATCAGGACCCGGGCGTTGGGGGTGGCGTAGCGCTTGCCCTTGGTGCCTGAGGAGAGCAGGAACTGGCCCATGGAGGCTGCCAGGCCGGTGGCGACGGTGACGACGTCGTTCGGGATGAACTGCATGGTGTCATAGATGGCCATGCCCGCGGTCACGGAGCCGCCGGGAGAGTTGATGTAAAGGTAGATGTCCTTTTCCGGGTTCTCGGCGGACAGGAGCAGCAGCTGCGAGCAGATGG
Source organism: Pseudarthrobacter sp. MDT3-1 (assembly GCF_054510755.1). Taxonomy (NCBI): domain Bacteria; kingdom Bacillati; phylum Actinomycetota; class Actinomycetes; order Micrococcales; family Micrococcaceae; genus Pseudarthrobacter; species Pseudarthrobacter sp. MDT3-1. Next base: position 168,453 of record NZ_JBTNDX010000006.1, read on the forward strand.
CGTTGGCGTTGTCGTCACGCACCTCGGAGCCCAGCCAGATGATGCGCTCCTTCAGGAGGCGGTTGTAGATGTAGTTGTCCTGGCCGGCCGGATCTACAGTCGCCATCCGGGGGGCCTCTGCGTGCTGTGACATGTGTACTTACCTCTCGCTGGTGACGGTGACATCACTGAACTTCACTACTTGGACACTAACCGGTTTGGTGGCCGATTTGTTCGCGGGAATCGCGCTGTTCGCTGACGGCGCACGATCCCTACGAGAGCCCGTTAACCAAGGCAGCCCCCGGACCTATTGGTCCGGGGGCTGCCTTCAGTCGCACTACCAGGGGCGTGCTAGAACTTCACGGCTGCCGGGTCGTCACTCGGGGTGGCCGCGGTCTCGGCGTTGGTGTCTTCAGCGGACTCGGCCTCAACGGCGGGAGCCTCTTCTTCGCCGCCGGGGCGGACGAAGTCGCTGAGGTCAACGGTCTTGCCCTCGGTGTCGGTCACGGTGGCCTGGCCCAGGACAACGGCCAGTGCCTTCCGGCGGCGGACCTCGGAAACCATCATGGGAACCTGGCCGCTCTGATCGATGATCTGGGCGAATTGGTTCGGGTCCATGCCGTACTGGCTGGCCGCGCTGACGATGTAGTCGATCAGCTCAGCCTGGCTGACATTGACTTCTTCCTTTTCGGCAATGGCGTCGAGGATGACTTCATTCTGGAAGGCGCGGGCGGTGTTGGCCTTGACCTCTTCGCGGTGCTCTTCGGTGTCGTGTTCGCCTTCACCGTGGCCGTTGCCCTCCTTGAAGTGGGCGTCGACCTGCTCTTCAACCACGGAGTCGGGAACCGGAACCTCAATGAGCTCAACGAGCTTGTCCAGGACCTTGTCGCGGGCCTCTACACCCTGCTCAACAACCTTCGATTCGGCGGCCTGCTTGGCCAGGTCCTCACGGAGTTCGGCAAGGGTGTCGAACTCGGAGGCCAGCTGGGCGAAGTCGTCGTTGGCCTCGGGAAGCTCGCGCTCCTTGACGGCCTTGACAACAACCTTCACCTGGGCGGACTCGCCGGCGTGGTCACCGCCCACCAGGGTGGTTTCGAAGATGGCGTCCTCGTCAACGCTGAGGCCGGTCACGGCCTCGTCCAGGCCCTCGAGCATGGTTTCGGTGCCCACCTGGTAGGACAGGCCGGACGCGGAATCAACGTCGGCCCCGTCAATGGTGGCGGTGATGTCGATGGTCAGGAAGTCGCCATCGGCGGCCGGGCGGTCCACGGACTTCAGCGTGCCGAAGCGGCCGCGCAGTTCATCCAGGGCCTTGTCAACGTCTTCGTCGGAGGACTCCGCTGCGGCTACCTCGACCTTGATGCCGGCGTAGTCCGGGAGTTCGATCTCCGGACGGATATCAACCTCGGCGTGGAACTTCAGTTCCCCGTCCGTGGAAGTGGGGTCCGGAACTTCGGTGATTTCAACCTCGGGACGGCTCAGGGGGCGGATGCCGGATTCCTGGACTGCAGCCTGGTACCAGCCGTTGAGGCCTTCGTTGATGGCCGTCTCCAGGACGTAGCCGCGGCCAACGCGCTGATCAATCAGCTTGGACGGGACCTTGCCCTTACGGAAGCCAGGGACCTGGATCTGCGAAGCAACAGTCTTGTATGCCTCGTCGATGCTGGGCTTCAATTCCTCAAAAGGGACCTCAACATTGAGCTTGACCCGCGTGGGGGTGAGGTTCTCGACAGCGCTCTTCACGGTCTAAGTACTCCTGGGTTTGTGGGATGGGTTTCTGCAAACGCATTTTTCTGCCCGGGCCGCTTGCACGGCCCGAGCCGCAGAGTCGGGGTGACAGGATTTGAACCTGCGACTTCCTGCTCCCAAAGCAGGTGCTCTAGCCAAGCTGAGCTACACCCCGTAAGTGCACAGGCAAGTCTACGGTCATCCGGGCGTTCTTTGCACATTTGACACGTGGGGCATGAATTAGGTTTAGTTGTATCCGGCTTCAACAGCCAGCCCGAAGAAACGCAGAGCAGCCCGACGCAACAGCTGAGCTGTATTTTTCCGGGGACGTAGCTTAATGGTAAAGCCTCAGTCTTCCAAACTGATTACGCGGGTTCGATTCCCGTCGTCCCCTCCATATAAGCAGGGCCCCTCAGCTGAGGGGCCCTGCTTATTTGTTTGGCCGGCTGGGGTTGGCTACTGCTGGCAGCCGGGGCACCAGTAGAGCTTGCGGCCCACCATTTCGGTGATGGCCACCGGCACGGCGCAGACCCGGCAGGGCTGCCCTTCGCGCTTGTACACAAAGTGGGCGTCGCCGCCCGTGGGCAGGAGCGCCCCCGGTTCCCGGTTATCCGGCTCCCAATACACCGGCGGTGTGGTGATGATCCGCCCGTCGCGGACGCCGTCGGCCATAACTGCGGCTGTGTCATCCCACAACAGACCGGCGGCGCTGCTGGAGAGTCCAGTACCCGGCAGCCACGGATCCAGCCGCTGCCGGAACAGCACTTCGGCCCGGTAGACATTCCCGACGCCGGCAATCACCTTCTGGTCCATCAGCAGCGCTGCGATGGACGTCTTGCGGGACAAAAGGCCCGTCACAAAGCGGGTCCTGTCCGCGGGATGGTTGTGCAGCGGATCCGGCCCCAGCCGGGCCAGGACGGCCCGGGCTTCTGCCTCGGTGATAGCCGCGCAAGTGGTGGCACCGCGGAGGTCCGCCCAGCCATGCTTGCTGACCAGCCGGACACGCACGGCGCCGCGGGGCTCGGGCGGGCCCTCGTACTCAACCATCCCGGCGTCGTCGGTAATTTCGGGGTCCTCGAAAACCTCGCGCTCCCCGATCTTCCGCGGGGCACCGATGCTGGAGGCCCCGCTGAAGGTCGCGTCGCCGCCGAAGTCCCAGGCCCCGTAGAGCCCCAGGTGGACGTGCAGCACCACGGCGTGGTCAAAATGCAGGAAGAGATGCTTGCCGTGGGCGCGCGAATCCGTCAGGACCTGGCCGTCCAGCAGGGCTGCGCCGGCAACGAACCGGCCCTGCGGGCTGCTCACGGATAGCGATTCCCCGGTAAAGACGTCCCCGAACTGTTGCGCCAGGCGGCGGACTGAATGCCCTTCGGGCACTAATCGATGACCTCGCCGGTGGTTTCGTAAGCCGCGATCTTGCCGATGCGGCGGACGTGCCTTTCGTCGTTGCTGAAGGGCTCAGCCAGGAACGCCTCGATCAGTTCGGTTGCTTCCCCGACAGTGTGCTGGCGGCCGCCAACGGCCACCACGTTGGCGTCGTTGTGTTCGCGTGCCAAAGTTGCGGTGGAGTGGTTCCAGGCGAGGGCTGCGCGGACCCCCTTGACCTTGTTGGCGGCGATCTGCTCACCGTTGCCCGAGCCGCCCAGGACGATGCCCAGGGCGTGGATTCCTGCCTGCTGGTCAGCGACGACGGCGAGCGCTGCGTTGATGCAGAAGGACGGGTAGTCGTCCAGGGCGTCGTATTCCTTGGGGCCGTGGTCCACCACGTCGTAGCCCTTGGCCGTGAGGTGGCTGACCAGGTGGGCGCTGAGTTCCATGCCTGCGTGGTCGGTGGCGATGTGTACCCGCGGGAAGGCAGGGGAAGAAGTCACAGCAATATCCGTTCGTTTCGGCGCCGGGGCCAGCAGTGCTGGTTCAGGCCAGGGTCAGATCATCAGGGACAAGGTTACTAGGACTCAGACTCCGGCGCGCGTTCGCCCGAAGTGCCCCCGTGCGCCCTGGCAGCCACCCGGGTCAGGACTTCCGCCAGCCGGGCCGCGGATGCCGGGCTGCCGCCGCTGACCGCAAGGTTGCGCCCATCTGTTTGATGAACGACGACGGCGGGGCCGCTGCTGACCAGCATCGCGGCGGTGCCGCTGTGGTTGCGGTAGCCCCACCCGCCGTAGTCGGCGGCGCGGACGTCCGCGGCACTTGCGGTGGAGATCGCGGCCGCCGGCACATCCATGACCGGAAGCACTCCGGCCACCAGGACACGCAGGCCGCGGCGATCGGCCTTGACGCGGGCGCAGAGGAAAGCAGCGGCCACCACAGCGAGGGCAGCCACCAGGGCCCCGAGCCAGGGCAGCGCCACAGCGATCAGCGCGGCCGGGAACAGGCTTGCCACCGCGATCATCACAAAGACCGAGCTGCGGGCGTGCACCCACATCCGGAACGTGTCCCCCGCAAGCTCCGGGTCAAGCTCGCGGGCGAGGGCCCGCTCCAGGGCCCGGTCATCATCAAGCGACCACTGCCGGTCGGCCTTGAACACGAAGCCCATGATGACACCCAGCGACAACGCCGCCCCGCTGCCCAATGCGAGAACCGTGAGATCCACCCGGGACTCCCGGGCGTCCGCGAGGCCGGCCTGCCCCACCAGCCCGGCCGCCAGGACGCTGGTGATGAACAGGCTCAGGAACAGTCCCGTCCCCATCATGATCCGGCGCATCACAGCGGGCCGGGACAGCGGTGCCGCCTGGAACATCACCAGCCAGCCTGAGGCGATGATAAGCAGCGCGCCGCCGCCCGCATAGGCGCCGAACGGGGCAAAGGAGGCGCCGCCGTCGGCCGTCCAGCTGATCGCTACGGGGTCGGGAAGATCGGGACGCAGCAAGAAGGCGCAGAACACAAAGGCCGCCGCCAGGATCACGGGAAAGCCCACGGCGAAGCGCAGTGCCTTGGTGTCCACCGAATCCCGGAACTTTCCCATGCATTAACGCTACTCCCGCCGGAGGCCGTGACAGAATGACTTCACTGTGCCGGTGCAGGCCACCGCCCGCCGGCAACCGCAACCCCTTCTGGAGGCCCCACTTGCCAGGTATGAACCTGACTCGCGCCGAAGCCCGCGAGCGTGCCGAACTCATCAACGTTGACTCCTACGATGTCATCCTGGACCTGACCAGGGGCCAGAAGGTCTTCGGGACCACCACCACGGTGAAGTTCACGGCAGTGCCAGGATCTTCCACGTTCATCGATGCCGTCACCCATGCCGTGCACAGCGTCACGCTCAACGGCCACGCCCTCGACCCTGCGGCGGTGTCCGACGGCGTCCGGATCCAGCTGCCGGACCTGGCCGGCTCCAACGAGCTCACGGTAGTGTCGGACGCGCCGTACATGAACACCGGCGAAGGCCTACACCGCTTTGTAGATCCGGTGGACAACGAGGTGTACCTGTACACGCAGTTCGAGGTTCCCGATTCGCGCCGGATGTTCGCGGTGTTTGAGCAGCCCGACCTCAAGGGCACCTACAGATTCACGGTCACCGCGCCGTCGCACTGGGATGTCATCTCCAACTCCCCCACCCCTGCCCCGGTGGAAGCCACACCAGGGGACGACGGCGGCGCCCGCTCCGTCTGGACGTTCACTCCCACGCCGCGGCTGTCCTCCTACGTCACCGCCCTGATCGCCGGCCCGTACCAGTCGGTCCGCAGCGAAGTGGCCAGTTCCGACGGCCGCGTGATCCCGCTGGGAGTTTTTGCCAGGAAGTCCCTGATGCAATATCTCGACGCGGACAACATCTTTGACCTGACCCGCCAGGGCTTCGAATTCTTCGAGGCGCAGTTCGGCTTCCCGTACCCGTTCGAGAAGTACGACCAGCTCTTTGTGCCCGAGTTCAACGCGGGCGCCATGGAGAATGCCGGCGCGGTGACCATCCTGGAAGGCTATGTCTTCCGAAGCAAGGTGACCGGGGCACAGATCGAGCGCCGGGCCATCACCGTGCTGCACGAACTCGCGCACATGTGGTTCGGCGACCTGGTGACGATGCGCTGGTGGAACGACCTCTGGCTCAACGAATCCTTCGCCGAATACATGTCCCACCTCGCGGCCGTGGAAAACACGTCCTTCACGAGCGCGTGGACCACTTTTGCCTCGGTGGAGAAATCCTGGGCCTACCGCCAGGACCAGCTGCCCACGACCCACCCGATTTTCGCCGACATCAACGACCTCCAGGATGTGGAGGTCAACTTCGACGGCATCACCTACGCCAAGGGCGCCTCAGTCCTCCGCCAGCTGGTGGCCTGGGTGGGACCGGAACAGTTTATGGCCGGGGTCCGGGAGTATTTCGCCAAGCACGCCTGGCGGAACACCGAGCTCAGCGACCTCATGATCGAGCTGGAGAAGGCCAGCGGCCGCGACCTGGACCAGTGGGGCCGCCTCTGGCTGGAAACCGCCGGCGTCAATACGCTCAGGCCGGAACTCACCGTGGACGGCTCCGGCACGTTGACGTCCTTCACCATCGTGCAGTCCGCGGTCGAGGAGTGGCCCACCATCCGTCCGCACCGGCTCGCCGTCGGGTTCTACAACCGGAACAGCGCAGGCAAGCTGGAGCGCGTGCACCGCGAGGAGCTCGACGTCGACGGCGAGCGCACCGAGGTGCCGGAGCTGGCCGGCCTGGCGCAGCCTGACCTGATCCTGGTCAACGACGACGACCTCGCCTACGCCAAGGTCCGGCTGGACGAGAAATCCCTCGCCACGGCAACGGCGCACCTGAAGGACTTCAGCGAGAGCCTGCCGCGCACCCTGGTGTGGAACTCCGCCTGGGACGCTGCCCGCGACGGCGAGTCCCCGGCGCGCCGGTATGTGGAGCTGATCCTGGCCAACGTGGCCGCGGAATCGGATTCTTCGGTGATCCTGGTCCAGCTGCGCCAGCTGGCCACCACGCTGAACTTCTATGTGGCCGAGGAGCACCGCGAGGCCACCACGGTCGCCGCCGTAGACACGCTGTGGGACCTTGCCAGCGCAGCGCTTGGCGGGTCCGACGCCCAGCTGCAGTTTGTGAAGTCGTTTGCCCTGCTGGCCGGCAGCTCAGGCCAACTGGACACCGTCGCCGGGCTCCTGGACGGCACCGCCACCCTGGAGGGGCTGGCCGTCGACCAGGACCTGCGCTGGGAGCTGCTGGCGTCCCTGGTGGCCGGTGGCCGGCGGGGCCAGGCACAGATCGACGCCGAACTGGAGCGCGACAACACCGCCAGCGGACAGAACGCCGCGGCGCTGGCCACGGCCGCCATCCCCACCGCCGAAGCCAAGGCCGCAGCGTGGGACTCGATCGTGGTCACGGGAGAACTCTCCAATGCGCTCCAGGGTTCAGCCGTCACAGGCTTCATGCGGGTGCTGGACCGTTCGCTGCTCGAGCCGTATGCGGAAAAGTACTTCGAGGCTGTTCCCGGGATCGTGGCAAACCGCACACACGCACTCGCCCAGCAGATCGTCGTCGGGCTTTATCCGGCACTGCTGACCACGCAGGCAACGGTGGACCGGACGGATGCTTTCCTCGCCGGGCTTCCGGCCGACAGCAGCGCCCTGCGCCGCATGATGCTGGAAAACCGGGACGGCGTGGCCCGGGCGTTGCGGGCACGCGCGGCCGACGTGCTGCCGGGCGAAGCCTAGGCCGGCGCCGTGGGCCTGGGCGAGCACCACTATTCCCTGACGGTGCAGTGGACCGGCAACCTGGGTAACGGCACGTCGTCGTACCGGGGCTACTCACGGGACCACGACATCCGGATCCCCGGGCTGCCGGTCCTGCCCGGTTCCGCCGATCCGACGTTCCATGGGGACCGTGACCGCTACAACCCGGAGCAGCTGCTCCTGGCGGCGTTGGCGCAGTGCCACATGCTGTCGTTCCTGCATGTGGCCGTGAAGCACGGGGTGGTGGTGACCGACTATCAGGACGACGCCACCGGTGTGATGCGGCTGAACCGCGACGGCAGCGGACAGTTCGAGTCCGTCACGCTGAACCCGAGGGTGACCGTGGCGGACGCGGCCCATGTGGATCTGGCTGAACAGCTTCACCGCGAAGCCAACGCGGTCTGTTTCATCGCCCGCAGCGTCAACTTCCCCGTGGATCATTCGCCCGTGACCCTGGTGGCCTGAGACCCAACTGGGTCGCACTAACTGTCGTTATGGGAAGTCATAACGACAGTTAGTGCGACCTACATGGGTGGGGTGCTACCCAGTTCGCGTCCGGCCGGACTCAGCGGCTTCGAACAAGCTCCTCTGCCAGCCGTGCTTCGGTGGCGGGCGTGAGCCCTGCCTTGCGGGGGCGGTCCAGGCCGCGGCGTCGTTCGTCCTCCAGTGTGTCCGCCAGTGTTTCCTGCCAGGGTCTTATGGCCAGCCCGGCGGCCCTGGCGGCGTGGTTGCCGCGGCTGCAGAACCCCTCGTGGCCGGGCGGCAGCCACAGCGGGAGGGAATCCGGTCCGGCCCAGTAGTCGATCCCGTGCTCCACCAGCCAATCCTCCGGGGCCTTGAGGACTTCGCCCCGGTATTCGGCCACTGTTTTGGCCGCCTCGATGTAGTTGCCAAAGGGCACCTGGTCCCCCACGGCGTTCAGCGGCCCCGTCACCCCACGCCGGGCAGCATCGAGGACCCAGGCCGCCAGGTCCCGCACATCAATGACCTGCGTGGCGTGGGCGTCGATATCCGGGACCACGGCCGGGCCGTCGTCCCTGGCGAACCTCGCAGGCCAGTAGCCGTACCGGTCCGTCCCGTCACCGGGGCCGCTAATCAGGCCGGCGCGGCAGAGGTGCGCCCTGTCCCCCGCGGCCTCCAGGGTGGCCTGTTCAATCGCTGACTTGGATTCACCATATGTATCCGGAGTGGATTCCGTGCCTGCTGGCAGCGGTGCCAGCAGGTCAGCGTCCTCAGCCGCTCCCGGCGTCGAATGGTCTGCGTAGACGGAGCAGCTGGACACAAACGTCCAGTGGGCGGTCCGGTGGGCCAGTGCGGTCAGCGCCTCCTTGGCAGGGACAGGATCGCGAGCCACGTCAATCACCGCGTCCCAGTCCCTTGCCACCTGTGCATAGCTGTTCACGCCGAGTGAACGGTCCGCTCTTACCCACTGGACGCCGGCTGGCGGTTCCGTCGCGGATCCGCGGGCCAGGCACGTGACTGTGTGACCTGCGGAAACGGACTGCCTGGCGATTTCAGACGAGAGAAAGGCGGTTCCGCCCAGAATGAGGATGCGCATGGGGCCACGCTACGGCGCTAGGGTTGAAGGAGAACAGAGCCTTATGCCGCGGGCGAACCTGTGCATGGGCCGACGTCATCCCCCCGGCCGCCGCCGGTGACCCCCCAAGGAGTTTTACCTCTATGTTCAGCACGATGTCGCTTACACCCCCGCCCCTCACCTCGCAGCCAAGCGGCGTCAGCATTACGGGCATTGTGATCAGCCTTGGCGTCGGAATCGCGATATGGCTGGTGGCCACCTTCGTAATTTCCCGGATCAGCAAGCGAGTGGCGTCGGGTACCAATTTCTTCAAGAAACCGCACTTCAAGTGGGTTGCCCCCGCCCTGCGGGCCCTGGATCACGAGCGCCGCGTGCAGCGGGCGGAAACCATCGGTTCCCTGCTCAACAGCATCGTCGGAGTTCTGGTGGCCGTGATCACCACCATGTACGTGCTGCAGAACCTGGACATCAACATCGCCCCGCTGCTGACCAGCGTGGGAATCCTGGGTATCGCCATCGGTTTTGGCGCGCAGCAGCTGATCCGTGACTTCCTCGCCGGGATCTTCATCACCATCGAAGACCAGTACGGGATCGGCGACGTCATCGAAACCAGCGAAGTAGTGGGTGTGGTCGAGTCAATGGGGCTGCGCATCACCCGGGTCCGCTCGGAGGACGGCGCCATCTGGTACCTCCGCAATGGCGAGATCCTTCGCGTCGGCAACCGTTCGCAGGGCAACTACGTGCCAGTGCCGGACTTGCCGGCCGCCGGGCCGGACACTGCCCTGAGTGCGCCCGCCACCGAGGCGAAAAAGACCGAGCAAAAGGCCGGAGAATAGAGACATGACCATACCCGCCGAGCCGCAGCAGCCACGCCAGCTTATGCAGAACGATCCCTTCAGCCAGCCCGGCTACACGGACAACTTCTACAACGCCGTGGGCGGCCACGAGACGTTCGTCAAGCTGATCGATGTCTTTTACGACGGCGTAGCCACGGACCCGCTGTTGCGCCCGATGTACCCGGAGGAGGACCTCGAACCGGCCAAACGGCGGTTCCTGATGTTCCTGGAGCAGTACTGGGGCGGCCCCACCACGTACGGCGAGGAACGCGGCCACCCGCGCCTGCGGATGCGCCACATACCGTTCCGGGTCACGCCGGAGGCCAAGGACCGCTGGCTGTTCCACATGCGGACCGCTGTCGATGCCCTGGAACTGCCACCCTTGTACGAGGGAACGCTCTGGGACTACATGGAACGCGCCGCCCTGTCCATGGTGAACAGCCCGTCGGAGGCCTGACGCGGCCTTCGGGCTTAGCGTATGGGCGCGTACGACGGCGGCTGGCCGGGTTTTAGAGGCCGCTGCCGGTGCGTGCCAGGACGTGGCCGCGTGGACCACTGAGGCGGAACCAACGGCCCGCCCGGTACAGCTTCTGGTCCGCGTCTGCGAGGAATCCCAGGGTGAGGGCCGCGAAGGCGGCTCCTGCCGGAAGGCCGGAGTCATCAAGGGCCCGGCCCCACACAGCGGCGCGTGCGTTGTTGACGATCAGCGCCCCCGGCTGGGCGGGCATGATGCCCGCCACTTCGGTGATGCCGGCTTCGGCCGCGCGCCGGAGTTCAGCATCCGACAACGCACCCACCAGTTCCCAGCCGGTGCGCGGTGCGCCGACGCCTGTCCACGATTCGGTGACGGTGGACGGCGGAACCGGCAGCTCGACGTCGTCCTCCCCTGCCCTGGCAAGCCGGTCAAGAACGGCTGAGAGCGGTACCGTCACGTCAATCGCGGAAGGTTCCGCCAGCGCCATGGTGCGCAGGCCCAGGATGGTGGGGGTGGATTCGCCCAACAGGCGGGGCCGCAGAATGCACACGTAGGCCGCGAGAACGGAACCTGCGGCCTGAAGCCGGATGGCGCCGTCGTCGACCGTCTTGGCACGGGTGGTGAATGTTCGCAGATCGGCGAGATCACGCGGGTCGGCGAACCGGAAGGACTTCGTAAGTAGGTCAGACACATTAAGAACACTACCGGCTGAAGCTTGGTTGAGCAGCCGCCGGGCGGCGTCTAGAGTCGATCCATGACTGAAGCCGAAACCGGACTGCTGGCGCCACCCAGCGGCGACCCCACCGAAACGCTCATCCAGCTCCTGGACCTTGGTGAGCTTGAGGGCGCCCGGACGGATGAGGACATCTTCCTTGGCCCATCGCAGCAGCAGCCCCGGCAGCGTGTGTTCGGCGGCCAGGTGCTGGCCCAGTCGCTGGTCGCTTCCATGAGGACGGTGGACCCGGAACGGTTTGTCCATTCCATGCATGGCTATTTCCTCCGGCCCGGCGACGCCAACAAGCCCATCACGTTCGGTGTCCAGCGCCTGCGTGACGGCCGGTCCTTTTCGGCGAGGCGTGTCCATGCCTACCAGGAAGGGGTGCCCATCCTTTCGATGATCGCGTCCTTCCAGGACCTGGACGAAGGCCTCGACCACGAATCCAAGATGCCCGCCGGCATTCCCGATCCTGAGTCGCTGCCGAGCACGGCCGACCTGCTGGGCAAGTTCGACCACCCCATCGCCCAGCATTGGGCTTACGAGCGGCCCTTTGATATCCGGCACGTCGACCCGCCGCTCTACGTTTCGGCCAAAGGCAAGAAGGAGGCCCGGAACGCCGTCTGGATGAAGACGTTCGGGCCCATGCCCGATGATTCAAACCTGCACCGGGCCGCCCTGGCCTACGCCAGCGACTACACGCTGCTGGAATCCATCCTGCGCCGCCACGGGCTGAGCTGGATCACGCCCGGCATGAGTGTCGCCAGCCTCGACCACGCCATGTGGTGGCACCGTCCCGCCCGGGTGGACGAATGGCTGCTCTACGTCCAGGAATCCCCCAGCGCCCAGGGAGCCCGCGGCCTCGCAACGGGCAAAATTTTCAACCGGGCCGGGCAGCACGTTGCCTCGGTGGCGCAGGAGGGCATGGTCCGGGTTCCCACCGACCTGAAAAACAAAGTAGTTGGCGCGTTCCAGTCCAAAGTCCTGGAGCACCAGATCCGCAAGGCCGGGCGGAACTGAGGCTGAGCGGGCTGACTGAGCCCGCTGGCAGAGCGGGCTGACTGGCTCCCGGCAGGCAGCAGAAAGGCCGACACCCTGACGGGGTGCCGGCCTTCTTTGCGATCAGTCGCGGGTGAGGCGGCGGTGCGTCACGCGGTGCGGCTTGGCCGCATCGGGTCCGAGCCGCTCTACCTTGTTCTCCTCGTAGGATTCGAAGTTGCCCTCGAACCAGTACCACTTGGCGGGGTTTTCCTCGTCGCCTTCGTAGGCCAGGATGTGTGTGGCCACCCGGTCCAGGAACCAGCGGTCGTGCGATACCACCACGGCGCAGCCGGGGAACTCCAGCAGCGCGTTTTCAAGGCTGCTGAGCGTTTCGACGTCGAGGTCGTTAGTGGGTTCGTCAAGGAGCAGCAGGTTACCGCCCTGTTTGAGCGTCAGTGCAAGGTTGAGGCGGTTGCGCTCACCACCGGAGAGCACCCCGGCCTTCTTCTGCTGGTCCGGACCCTTGAAGCCGAAAGCGGCAACGTAGGCGCGGGACGGCATTTCGACCTGGCCCACCTGGATGTAATCGAGGCCGTCCGAAACAACTTCCCACAGGGTCTTGTTCGGGTCGATGCCGCCGCGGCTCTGGTCCGCGTAGGAGATCTTGACAGAATCGCCGATCTTCAGCTCACCGCCGTCGAGCGGCTCCAGGCCAATGATGGTTTTGAACAGCGTGGACTTGCCCACGCCGTTGGGGCCGATGACGCCGACGATGCCGTTGCGGGGAAGCGTGAAGGACAGTCCGTCGATCAGGGTGCGGTCGTCGAAGCCCTTCTGCAGGTTCCTGGCTTCCAGGACCAGCCCGCCCAGGCGCGGGCCCGGCGGGATCTGGATCTCTTCGAAGTCAAGCTTGCGGGTGCGGTCAGCCTCGGCAGCCATCTCCTCGTAGCGGGCCAGACGGGCCTTGGACTTGGTCTGGCGGCCTTTGGCGTTGGAGCGTACCCACTCGAGTTCCTCGGTGAGGCGCTTGGCCTGCTTGGCGTCCTTTTTGCCCTGGACTTCCAGGCGGGCACGCTTCTTCTCCAGGTACGTGGAGTAGTTGCCTTCGTAGGGGTACAGGTGGCCGCGGTCAACCTCGGCGATCCATTCCGCGACGTGGTCAAGGAAGTACCGGTCGTGGGTGACGGCAAGGACTGCGCCGGCGTAGCTGGAGAGGTGCTGTTCCAGCCACAGCACGCTCTCGGCGTCGAGGTGGTTGGTGGGCTCGTCCAGGAGCAGGAGGTCGGGCTTCTGCAGCAGGAGCTTGCAGAGGGCCACGCGGCGGCGCTCACCGCCGGAGAGCAGCGTCACGTCGGCGTCCGCGGGCGGGCAGCGGAGGGCGTCCATGGCCTGCTCAAGCTGGGAGTCGAGATCCCAGGCCTCAGCAGCGTCAATGGCTTCCTGCAGCTGACCCATTTCTTCAAGCAGGACGTCGAAGTCAGCGTCGGGGCTGGCCATTTCCTCGGAGATCTCGTTGAAGCGCTGGATCTTGCCGTAGATCTCGCCAACGCCTTCCTGGACGTTGCCTAGGACAGTCTTTTCCTCGTTCAGTGGCGGTTCCTGCAACAGGATCCCCACGGTGTAACCGGGGCTGAGCCGGGCCTCACCGTTGGAGGGAATGTCCAGTCCGGCCATGATCTTCAGGATGGTGGACTTACCGGCACCGTTCGGGCCTACAACACCGATTTTGGCGCCCGGGAAGAACGACATGCTTACGTTGTCAAGAATGAGTTTTTCGCCAACTGCCTTGCGGGCATTGGTCATTGTGTAGATAAATTCCGCCATGGTTCCAAATCTAGTGGGTTGGCGGGCTTAACTCACATTCGAGGCGTCAGGCAGCCGCTCCCACGAAACACTTGCCGCTGGCCAAGACAGGCAGAATGATAACGGTGACCTTGCCGTCACGGACCTGTCCCACCACGCAGTCCGTGCCCTGCAACACAGCGACCTCAATGGCATCAGCTTCCAGCCCGGTAGGCGTCCGGCTCGCCGACACTTCGAGCGCCGGCGGGGAAATCCCGGCGCCGGTCAGGGCATCTGTCACCTGGGCTGTGGCTGGCTTTGGTGTCCCCGCCGCCAGCTTCCCCAGCGCATCCGTCACAGTCTGTTTCATCGCCACGGTGTCCGGATCCTCCGCCGGGGACGTGGCGGCCGGCTGGGTGGAGCCCGTGGTTGCCAGCCCCGAGGGGGTTGCCATTTCGCCGGGCGTGGCAGCGCCCGTGCCTGCCGCCGTTGGGGAGCTGCCAGTGCAGGCTGCAAGCGCAAGAACCATCAGGAGGCTTCCGGCGAGCGCCGCAGGCGCCCGACCCGCACGTGCCCCAAACCGCCGGGAACGGGTGGTCCGGCTGGTGATTGGGGTTGCCTGCCGGTTGTCCGTCGCGCGATTCATGCCGCCATTCTGCCACGCGGCCACGCCTGGGACGGAACGGTCCCGGCGCGGGCGGACTGCCGGCCCCGGGCCCGCCCGCGTCCCGTGCGGTATCCAACGCCAGCACTTTCAGACGGTGGCTCCGGCGAGCTCGCCTGTTTCAGCATCCACCGGAATGCGGTTGCCGTCTGCATCCTCGTGGAAGACTCCCAACGCTGCAGCGTCGTCGTCCGTGTGCTCCCCTTCTTCCGGGTCTCCGCCGTCCTCGTCAGGATCAGCGGGGCCGACGCCGCTGCCCTCCGCTGACGCCTCCTGCCCTGCCGCGCCGTTGTCTGAGACGAGGTGCAGTCCGGTGTCGCTGGTACGGATGTAGTTGGCCGAACCGCGCTTGAGGTCGTGACCCACGGAATCCGCATCGATTTCGGCCGAATGGTAGACCCGGCCGTCTTTCTCCCAGCTGCGCAGCTTGAGCCGGCCAACGACGATGACGCACTGGCCCTTCTTGATGCTGCAGGCCATGTTTCCGGCAAGCTGACGGTAGCCCTGGACGTTGAACCAGTTGGTGTGGCTATCCACCCAGGTGCTGGTGGCCCGGTCAAAACGCCGCGCCGTTGAACCGAGGCGGAACGAGGCGGTGCCAACGCCGCCCGGAGTCGTGGAGGTCTTGATATCCGTGGCAACGAAGCCCCGGAATGTTTGGTAGTCAGTCATCGTCTTGTCCTGTCTCGAAAGGTAGCGCCTTAGCGGCAGAACCAGCTTCGCGCGGACGGCACCGGACCGCGAGGGACAACTTCGCGTATGTGCACAACCCTGCCTGCAACCGCCCTGTTGAGGAGGAGTACCGGCAGTGCGCGACGCTGACGCTGCTGCGCGTCGGGGCAATGTAGACTTTTGATGCGCCGGATCTGTCGTCGTGGCGCCACGTGCCCCAGTAGCTCAGGGGATAGAGCAGCGGCCTTCTAATCCGCCGGTCGGGGGTTCGATTCCCTCCTGGGGCACAAGTTGTTGAACCAGCACCTCCGCTACGGATGGGCCGGTCAGCGAAGAACACCCCCGGTCTTCGGACCGGGGGTGTTCTTCGTTGTGTGAGTGTTACGAACCTGCGGCGTGAATCAGACGTAGGGCAGGACGAGTTCCGCGTAGCGGGCCTTGACGGTCTCCATGACAGCATCTCCGTCGGCGTCCCAGATCTCCTGGTTGAAGATTTCAACTTCGATGTCCCCGGTGTACCCGGCGTCCCTGACCCAGGTGCCGATGGTGGCGAAGTCGATGACGCCGTCGCCCATAAATCCGCGGGACAGCAGTGGATCGGCCGCTATGGGCATGTTGAAGTCACACACCTGGTAGGAGGCGATGCGCCCGTCCCTGCCAGCACGTACAATCTGGGCCTTCAGGTCCGGGTCCCACCAGACGTGGAAGGTGTCGACGGCGACGCCCACCGCCTGAGCAATAAACGGGGCTGCAAGATCCAGGGCCTGGCCCAGGGTCGAAATGACGGCGCGGTCCGCTGCGTACATGGGGTGCAGGGGTTCGAGCACCAGCCGGATGCCGTTCTCGGTGGCGAACGGGACAAGATCGGCGAGGCGGTCGGCAACGCGCTGGCGGGCTGCCACCACGTCCTTCTCCCCCGGCGCCAGGCCGCCGACCACCATGAAGAGTTCCCTGGTGTCCAGCGCAGCGGCTTCGAGGACGGCCGCGCGGTTGTCCGCCAGGGCGGCGGCCTGGCCCTCAGCGTCGGGCGCTGTCAGGAAGCCGCCGCGGCACAGGGAGGACACCCGGAGGCCCGCGTCCTTGATCAGCTTCGCGGCCTTGTCCAGCCCCGCTTCTTCAACCCGGTCGCGCCACGGGGCGATCGCGGGGATTCCGGCGCGTACACAGCCACCAACAACTTCGGCAAGCGTCAGCTTCTTGGTGGTGGCGCTGTTCAGGGAAAGCCGTGAAAAAGGGGACGGTTCTGAATTGGATGTCATACTCCCACTCCGTTGATGCGCAGGTAGTCGGACATCCGGAACGCGGCGAGCGCCGGGTCCTTCAGCAGCCCTGCCTGGTCGGCAAGTTCGAAGGTCTTGGCCAGGTGGCAGACGGAGCGGCCGGAGTGCAGGCCGCCCACCATCTGGAAGCCGGGCTGCCTGCCGTTGAGCCATGATATGAAGGCGATCCCGGTCTTGTAGTAGAACGTGGGGGCGCTGAAGATGTGCTTGCCGAGCTCGCGGGTGGAGTCCAGGATGGCGCGCGCTTCCTCAGCCTTGCCGGCGTCGTACTTCTGCAGCGCAACCGATGCGGCAGGGTAGATCGCAGCGAAGATGCCCAGCAGCGCGTCCGAGTGGTGGCTGCCGTCGCCGTCGATCAGTTCCGGGTAGTTGAAGTCGTCGCCGGTGTAGAGGCAGACCCCTTCCGGCAGGGCAGCGCGCAGGGCAACCTCGTGCGAAGCATCCAGCAGCGATACCTTCACGCCGTCCACCTTGTCCGCGTGCTGGCGGACAAGGGACAGAAAGGTCTCGGTCGCGGCAGCGACGTCGTCCGAACCCCAGTAGCCGGCCAGCGCGGGATCGAACATGGTTCCGAGCCAGTGCAGGATGACGGGCTGGTCTACTTCCTGCAGCAACGTGGAGTAGACGTGCAGGTAGTCGTCCGGACCGTTGGCCACGCGGGCCAGCGCCCGGGAAGCCATCAGGATGATCTTGGGTCCGGCTTCACTGACGACGGCGATCTGCTCGCGGTAGGCGTCCAGGACAGCGGCGAGTCCTGCGTTGCCGGTGGGCAGTGCGGCGAGGTCCAGCTGGTCGGTGCCGGCGCCGCACGAGACGAGATCGCGCACAGTCTTCCCGGCGGTAGCGGGGCCACCGGCAGCGACCACCGAAGCGGCCTCCACACCGGTGCGCTTGATGAGCTGCTGGGTTGCGGCCCAGTCCAGGCCCATGCCGCGCTGGGCGGTGTCCATCGCATCGGCGACACCGAGGCCGTAGGACCAGAGTTCGTGCCGGTACGCCAGGGTGGCGTCCCAGTCGAGGCTGGCCGGGGCACCTGGCGTGTTGTCCGCCAGGACCTCGGGAATGACGTGCGCGGCGGCGTAGGCACGCCGCGACGTGAGCGGGACGGTGGGGCGGGCCCACGACACGCCGCCCTGGAGGCGGTACTCGCGGGTGCCGCCGCCGTGGGTGGGAAGAATCAGGGAAGTCATCAGAGCGTGATCTCCGGGATGTCGATGGTGCGGCGTTCGTCGTTGGACTGCAGGCCAAGCTCGGCGAGCTGGACGCCGCGGGCGGCGGACAACAGGCCGAAGCGGTGCTCGCGGCCGGCCACCACGTCGCGCAGGAACTCTTCCCACTGCAGCTTGAAGCCGTTATCCAGCTCGGCGTTGGCAGGGACTTCCTGCCACTGGCTGCGGAAGGATTCCGTGACGGGCAGGTCCGGGTTCCAGACGGGCTTGGGGGTGTGGGCACGCTGCTGGGCTACGCACTTGTTGAGTCCGGCAACGGCCGAACCGTGCGTGCCGTCGATCTGGAATTCCACAAGCTCGTCGCGGTAGACGCGGACAGCCCAAGAGGAGTTGATCTGGCCGATGACCGGCTCGCCCGCCGGCGTTTCGAGTTCGAAGATGCCGTAGGAGGCGTCGTCCGCCGTGGCTTTGTACTCCTTGCCTGCCTCGTCCCAGCGGGCCGGGATGTGGGTGGCGGTCTTGGCGTTGACGCTCTTGACCTTGCCGATGATTCCTTCGAGGACGTAGTTCCAGTGGCAGAACATGTCCGTGGTCATGCCGCCGCCGTCTTCCCTGCGGTAGTTCCAGGACGGTCGTTGCGCTGCCTGGACGTCGCCTTCGAAGACCCAGTATCCGAATTCGCCGCGGATGGAGAGGATGCGGCCGAAGAAGCCTTCGTCCACCAGGCGGCGGAGCTTGACCAGGCCTGGAAGGTAGAGCTTGTCGTGAACAACACCGGCGGTGACGCCGGCTTCCTTGCCGATGCGGGCCAGCTCGATGGCTTCTTCCAGGGATTCCGCCGTGGGCTTCTCGGTGAAGATGTGCTTGCCGGCCAGCATAGCCTTCTTCAGGGTGGCGGCGCGGAGGCTGGTCATGGAGGCGTCGAAGATGATGTCCACGGTGGGGTCATTGATCACGGAATCAAGGTCCGTGGTCCACTCGGCCACCTTGTGCAGTTCGGCCAGTTCGCGGATCTTGGCTTCATTGCGGCCGACCAGGATCGGCTCCACCTGGACCTTGGTGCCGTCCTCCAGCGTGAAGCCCCCAGCGTCGCGGATGGGAAGGATGGAACGCAGCAGGTGCTGGCGGTAACCCATCCGGCCGGTGATGCCATTCATGGCGATACGGATCGTCTTTGTTTCGAAGCCCATGTGTCCTCCACGGTGAGTGAGCAGTGTTACTCAAGGGATATTGGGAAAGCGCATTCCCACTGCGTCCATCATGCACCGCTCGCGTTCGGGTTGGCAAGCGCTTTCCCAAAGTATCCTCAAACTGCCATACTGAAAGCGGCGCTAACGGCGCTGAAAGTCTGTACGAACGGGAGAAGTTGTGGCTGCAAGTACCCTCACCGAGGTGGCCCGGCTGGCGGGCGTTTCGCCGGCCACCGCCTCCCGCGTGCTGAACGGCTCCGCCCGGATACCCGGCAAGGATATTGCGGACCGGGTGCGCCAGGCCGCCGAATCCCTCGGCTACATTCCCAACGCCCAGGCGCAGGGGCTGGCCAAGTCCAGCTCCGGGCTGATCGGGCTGATCGTGCATGACATTGCCGATCCGTACTTCGCAGCCATTGCCCGCGGCGTCCAGGATGCCGCGAGGGAACAGCACAAGATGGTGCTGCTGGCCACCACCGAGGGCGCTCCAGACAGTGAGAAGGAGGCCGTGGCTGCCTTCGCCGCACGCCGCGCCGATTCCATCGTGATCGCAGGATCACGGACCTCCCGCACCGAGGACCTGGAAGGCAACACCGAACTCGCTGCGGAACTGGACCGATACTGCCGCAACGGCGGCCACGTGGGCGTGATCGGCCACGGGATTGTGGGGGCCGCGACAGCGGACGGCTACCACGTGGTGAGTGTGCCCAATGAGGAGCTGGCCGCGCAGCTCGCAACCGAGCTGGCCGCGTCGCGGGAAGAAGACTTCGTCATCGTCGGCGGCCCGGAAGGGCTGTTCACCTCCGACGACCGGATCCGTGGGTTCCAGCGCGGCCTTGCCAGCGCCGGCCTGCCTGCCGCGGACGTCATCCGCACCGACTTCACCCGTGCGGGCGGCTTCGAGGCCGGCCTCGCCCTGGCTGCACGGATCACAGCGTCCCAACCCGGGACGGAGACAAAACGGCTCTGCATCTTTGCCGTCAACGATGTTATGGCCATCGGGGCCGCCGCCGCGCTGCGCTCCCAGGGACTGCGGATCCCGCGCGACGCCGCCGTTGCCGGTTTCGACGATATTGAGACTCTGCGCGATTTCCGGCCGGCCCTCTCCACGGTGCACCTTCCCCTGGAGGAGATCGGACGGCAGGCCGCCAGCAGCGCAGCCGGCCCGTCCGCCGACGATGCCGGATCGCCCCCGATAACCGGCCAGGTCATACTCCGGCGCAGCACCGAAGTGGCACACCCGACCAGCGCCGAGTCGGTGGCCTGACCAGCATGACGGACGGGCCCGCCCCCGGCCTGACGACGGCCGCGGCGCAGTGGAACGGCGTCGAGCGCTTGTTCAGCCGCCCCGGCGAGCCGTCCCCGCTGCTGGTGCCGCTTCTTTGCCCTCACCGGTCCGGAGTACTCCGCGCTGGGGCCGGCCGCCCGCAAGGCACAGTTGAAGGAAAGGTTCGACGGCGGCTCCCCCGCCCCCGGCGTCCTCGCCTTCGTCGACGGTCAGCCCGTGGGCTGGTGTGCCGTGGAGCCACGGACCTGTTATCCCCGAGTGCTTCGCTCCCGCATGCTGCGGCTGGCTGAGGAACCAGGGCCGCCCGATTCCGAAACAGCATCACCGGATGCGTCCGGCGGGGTGTGGTCAGTGACCTGCTTCGTGGTCGCCGCCGGCCACCGCCGGAGCGGTGTGGCAGCCGCGCTGCTGCGCGCCGCCGTCGAGCATGCCCGGCTCAATGGTGCCGACGTTGTGGAAGGCTACCCGGTGGACCGCGAGCAGCGGCCCAACGCGGGACCCGCAGACCTTTACCACGGCACGCTGAACCTCTTCCTGCGCGCCGGGTTCACCGTGGACAGCAGCGCCGTCCCAGGGCGGGCCATGGTGCGCCTGAGCCTCACCGGACCTAAGGGAGCGTAAGGATCAGCGGGCCATCGGCAGTGATGGCCACTGTGTGTTCGCTGTGGGCAGCCCGGCGTCCGTTGGCGGAACGCAGCGTCCAACCGTCGTCGTCCTGATAGTAGTCGTCCTTGCGGCCAAGGATCAGCATAGGCTCGATGGCGATGACCAGCCCCTCGGTGAGCTTGATCCCCCGTCCCGGCCTGCCGTCGTTGGGCACCGGCGGTTCGGCGTGCATGGTGCGGCCGATCCCGTGGCCGCCGTGGTCAGCCAGCAGACCGTAGCCCGCCCGCCGCGCGGCGCCGCCGATCGCGTAGGCAAGATCGCCCATTTTGTTGCCGACCCGGGCTGCCTCGATCCCACGGGCCAAGGCGGCATCCGTGGCATCAATGAGGGCCTGGTCCACAGGATCGGGTGTTCCCACAATGAAACTGACGGCCGCATCGCCGCACCAGCCCTCCAGGAATGCCCCGCAATCCACGCTTAGCAGGTCACCGTCCTGGAGTCTGTAGCCGTCGGGGATTCCGTGGACCACGGCGTCGTTCACACTTGTGCAGATCACGCCGGGAAAGGGAACTGCGGCCCAGCGCGGGTGGTAGTCCAGGAAGGCCGGTGTGGCTCCCGCCGTGGCAATCGTCTCCGCGGCCAGCGCATCGAGGTCACGCAGGGTGACACCCACTCCGGCGGCCTGACGCACCGCCGCCAGGGTATTGGCCACCACCCGCCCGGCTTCGCGCATGAGGGCAATCTGCTCGGGAGTCTTGATCATGGACATGCAGGGAACCTCCGACGTCGGGTAGCACGGTTCACGGGAACGTGCAGTTTGTCTGGTCCCACTCTAGAGCCGTCCCGCTGAGGATGGACCGGCCGACATCCACGCCGCCGGCACCTCGCTAAAGTTGCACCATGGACCGAATGTCGCCGAATGACGAATCGCTGGACACGGACGCACCGGTCACGGATGCTCCGGGTACGGAGACTCCGAACCGCGAGTTGCTGGATGCCGTGCGCGCGGCGCTGCGGGAGCGGACTGACCCGGTGCGGGCCACTGGCGCGCAGGCGTATATGAAGTCCACCCTGCCGTCACTGGGCGTCAGAGTCCCGGAAGTCAGGCGGCTGGCGCTGGCCGCTGCTTCCGTCCACCCCGTTACGTCGGCGGGCCAGTTGCGGGCCACGGTGCTGGAACTCTGGCGCGGCTCCACAGTACGCGAGGAACGCTATGCGGCCATTGACCTGACAAGCCTCCGGTTGGTGGCCCGTGACCAGCTGATGCTCCCGGTCTATGAGGAGATCATCCGCACCGGCGCGTGGTGGGATTTCGTGGATGGGGTGTCGCATCGTATCGGCGGGCTTCTTCAGGCCCACCGGCCCATGATGACCGAACTCCTGCTGGCCTGGAGCACGGACCAGGACTTCTGGATCCGGCGGTCGGCCATCACCTCGCAGTTGAAGGCCAAGGCCAGCACGGATCAGGACCTGCTGCGGGCTGTCATTGAGCCGAACCTGGCGGACCCGGAGTTTTTCATCCGGAAGGCCATTGGCTGGGCGCTTCGTGAATACGCCAAAACGGACCCGGAGTGGGTACACGATTTCGTGGTGGAAAAGGGTACGCGGTTGAGTCCGCGGTCCCGGAAGGAAGCCTTGCGGCATCTGGAACAGGGCACGACGGCGGGAATCACCGGCGCCGGATAACCGCGCCTGCGGAGACTAGATAACGGGGCGTTCGGTCACCGGTTCGGCCGACTTCCGGAAAAGCCCTTTGGTGTCTGGATCCATGAAGATCAGGTACATGGCAAAAAGCAGGCCGGTAATCGCCGCCGCGAAGCGGGCCAGGACCAGGGCAAGTCCCAGGTCCTCGGTCTGGAGGTAGGGAAATACCTCCAGCTGGTCAGAAATGGCGTAGATCATGAAGAACGATACGATGAAATACAGGGCCTTGACCTGCCAGTCATTGCGGATGCCTGTCACCGCGAACAGCGGGATGAGCCACACCACGTACCAGGCCTGGATCATCGGCGCCAGCACCACAATGGCCGCAAAGCCCAAGGTGAGGCGGCGGATCAGCCGCTCATGCTCACCCCTGAATATCTGGAAGGCGACGATGCCTACGGCAAGTATTTTGCCGGCGTCGAACACCCAGTCGGCGAGCGTCCACCCGTCGAGGCCGAAGGCGTTCGAAACGGAAGCGACCATCAGCCCCACCAAGCCCACCGGCGCGTACCAAATGAAGAGGCTGCCAGGGGCGGACAGCCCATTGATCCAGCCGAAGCCGAACCCGTTGACGAGGCTCAGGCCGTACAGAATGGCCAGGCTCAGCCCTCCGGTCAGTCCCCAGAACAGGAATTTCCGCGGCCAGCCGGCGTTCTTGCCTGCCCAGATCAGGCCGATGAACGGCAGGAAAACGATGGTGATGGGCTTGACGGCGATGGAAAGGGTGACGAGGACTATGCCCAGCACCACGCGCCTGGTGGCCGCGTAATACAGCCCGGCAAGGGCCAACCCGATCATGAGGGCGTCGTTGTGGACGCTGGCGATGAAGTTGGTGAGGAACAGGGGGTTGGCCGCGGTGAGCCACAAGGCGCGGTGCGGATTGACGCCGTGAAGCTCGGCCAGCTTGGGCACGTAGATGACACAGAGGACCACACCAAACAGCGCCACGAGCCTGAAAAGCATCACGCTGGCCTCGGGCTGGACGTTGGTGGACCAGACCACAAACTGCTCGATCCACAGAAACAGCTGGCCGTACGGCACGGGAGCTTCAGTCCACTGCTTGTCGGCGCCAAGCTGGAAATAGTTGGACAACGCCGAGATGCCGTTCTCGTAGGGGTTGAACCCCTCCACCATCAGCCTGCCCTGACCAATGTAGGCATACACGTCGCGGCTGAAGAGCGGGACGGTGAACATCAACGGCAGGCCCCATGCTGCGATGGCCTGCAGCGTTGCCTTTCGCGCCGCCGGCCCCCATACGCGGACCCGCTGGCCGAGCCTCAGCCAGGAGCGGACCAGGAGCATGCCGCCTACCGCAACCAGTACGATGGCCAGGGCAACGCCGATGGCCTCCGTCCGCATCCAGATAAAGATCGGTACGCGGCGGAGTTCGGAAACGGGGGCCAGCCAGCCGACGCCGAGGGATCCGAACACCATAAGCACCGAGCCGACAAGACCGGCAAGGATGGGGGACCTGGCGTTATCCACTTCTGCCGCACCGGGCTCCGGGATCACGCTGGCCGCCATCTCCCCCGTTGCAGGCACAGGCGCCGTCATCTCAGGATCGTCCAATCTCTTTACACTCGGCGCTTCAGTCCCGCGGGCGGCTGTGGCCGCCCGGGCCGCGCAGAAACCGCACAGCGGCAAAATCCTCCCCCATGTACCCGAAATCCTAGCATCGGACGGTTGCGCCGGAGCTAAACGGTAGGCTGGTCCGGTGCCTATATCTAACGAACGCATCGTCTGGATCGACTGCGAAATGACCGGCCTGGACATCAAGAACGACGCCCTGATCGAGGTGGCGGCGCTGGTGACGGACTCAGAGCTCAACATTCTCGGCGACGGTGTGGACGTGGTGATCAAGCCTGAGGATGCTGCCCTCGCCCAGATGAACGACTTCGTGAGGGACATGCACACCCGGTCCGGGCTGCTCAAGGAACTGCCGCACGGCAAGACCATGGCCGAGGCCGAAGCCGCCGTGATGGAATACATCGAAAAGTGGGTGCCGGACCCGCGCAAGGCACCGCTGGGCGGCAATTCCGTGGGGACCGACCGCGTCTTCCTCTCCCGCGACATGCCGGCCGTTGTGGAGCACCTGCATTACCGCGTGATCGACGTGAGCACCATTAAGGAACTCTCCCGCCGCTGGTTCGCCCGGGCTTACTTCCAGTCCCCCGCCAAGAAGGGCGGCCACCGCGCCCTGGGTGACATCCAGGATTCCATCGACGAGCTCCGCTACTACCGCGAGGCGGTTTTCGTTCCGGCTCCGGGGCCTGACAGCGCCACGGCCCGCGAAGTCGCCCAGCGCATCACTGCCTCGCCGGGCACAGCAGGTATTCCGAAAGAGTAATCTGCGCCACGTTTGGCGGAAATTTTCGCAAAAACCCCAAAAGTGGCGCAAGCACCCTCAAACAGCAGGTAAGCTGTTTGAGTTGCCTTTCCAGAGCACCGGACCACCGGGAAATCTGTGGGGCACATGGTGGGCTTAGCTCAGTTGGCAGAGCGCCTGGTTGTGGTCCAGGAGGTCGCGGGTTCAACCCCCGTAGCTCACCCTCATAGGGCGGCAGTAAAAGCCGTCCATTTGGAGGCCGTACCGGATATCCGGTACGGCCTCCATTTTTTTGCATAACCGCCGGCGCCACGCCGCACGCACGAAGGGCCGCCTGACATGACAGTTCTGCCGATCACCGTCTGGGGTGAACCGGTGCTGCACCGCCGCGCCGCCGAGGTGGAGGTTTTCGACGACGAACTGCGCACCCTGATCGCGGACATGTTTGAAACCAACGAGGCCGCCAACGGCGTGGGCCTGGCGGCGCCGCAGGTCGGAGTGGGCAAAAGAATCTTTGTGTACAAGTACGCCAATGACGACGGCGCTCCGCCCATCGGGGTCCTGGTAAACCCGGTACTGACCCTGTCCAAGATCTCTGGCGCGCTGCCGGACCCCGAGGAAGAGGAAGAGGGCTGCCTCTCCTTCCCCGGCGGCGCATACCCGCTCAAGCGTGCGGAGTGGGCGCGGGTGGAAGGATTTGACGGCCATGGGCAGCCTGTGGAGTTCGAAGCGACCGGATGGTTCGCACGGGTCATCCAGCACGAATACGACCACCTCGACGGAAAGCTCTACGTCAACCGGCTGATTGACCGCTATGCACGGAAGGCCATGAAACTGGCCAAGAAGAGCGGCTGGGGTGTGCCCGGCCTGACCTGGATGCCCGGTGTGGATCCGGACCCGTTCGGCCACTGAGCCGACGCATTACCTCGCGGTAATGGTTGGCTGGTCCGGGCAGGAGTCCAGGACGCGCTTCATCGCATCCTTCTCCGGCTGCGTGACCCACAGTCCATAGGATGCCTTCACCGAGATCTGGCGGGCCACGTAATGGCAGCGGATGTTTTTGTTCTTCGGCAGCCAGGTGGCGGCGTCGCTTGCGCTCTTCTGCTGATTTGCAGGACCGTCCGCGGCGATGAGGTTTATCGGATCGTTGGCCAGGCTCTGGCGCTGCTGCGGGGTCAGCCCCTGTGCGCCTTTCTGCCACGCATCACTGAGCGCCACGACGTGATCGATCTGGATTTCCTTGCTGCTTTCCGGGCCACGCCGGAACTCCATGGCTTTGCCCGTGTACGGCTCATGGATGGACCCTGACACTACCTTGCATTTGGACCCCTCCGTGAAGCCCACAGCGGTGAGGTCCCTGCGGAGGATGTCATTGCGGGTGTCGCAGCCGTTCCGGTCCACGTCCAGCCAGGCCTGCCCGAAGGCCTCCCGCTGGTAATTGTCTTTGGGAGCCCGTCCCTTGACGGAAAGCAGTTCGAGGGCGGTCAGGGCACTCCCCTGCGGTACAGCGTGCACCGGGACCACGGGCTTCATCCAGGTCCCGTCGAAAACAGGCGCCTCGCGGGGCCCGGCGATTGCAGGTTCTGCCACAGCGAACTGGCCCGCGGTGAAAAACCACCCTGCGGAGCCCACTGCCGACACGGCCAGCACCGCCAGTAGAGCCCAGACCTGCCTCGAGCGGCGGCGGGCACGGCGGTAGGCACGCCAGCTGACGGTCATGGGCAACCGGCTCTTCCGGAAATGTAATGCACCAGAAGAGCCTAGGCCACCCCACTGACACCCATGCGGTTATCCACAATGGGGAGGACGAGTGGCCCGGGACATCCGCCTACTGCTATGGCCGGCTACTGCTCCCGGACTACACGGTGCAGGTCTTCTTCGGCAACCTGAAGGAGCCCTTCGAGCTGGCGCACGCGGTCGTCGCCGACGTCGCCGGAAGCCCGGGACGCGCGGGCCTGCTCCAGGAGCCTGATGGCCTCTTTGTGGTTGGCCCTGGCGACGTCGAGGGCGTGTTCAAGGGTGGTCTCGTGGAGAGTTTCGTTATCCATGCCACCAGTGTGGTCCCGATTCCCGGCTGATTCCAGCGAACCAGCCGGGAATGTCCGGCAGCCAGCCCGCAAACGGCCTAGACGGCGATTGCGGCCAAGGCCGCAGCGGCCTCCTTGGCGGGGAACGCCGGCGGGTTGACGCCGGCCATCTCTTCCATAACCCGGACTACCTGGCAGCTGTAGCCGAACTCGTTGTCGTACCAGACGTAAAGAATCAGGTTCTTGTCGTTGGAGATCGTGGCGAGGCCGTCAACGATGCCGGCACGGCGCGAGCCGACGAAGTCCGTGGAAACAACCTCAGGCGAATCGATGTAGTCAATCTGCTTGCGGAGGTCCGAATGCAGGGACATCTGACGCAGATAATCATTCACCTCATCCTTGGTGGTGCCGTTTTCCAGGCTGAGGTTCAGGATCGCCAGCGAGACGTCCGGCGTGGGGACCCGGATGGAACTGCCCGTGAGCTTGCCCAGCAGTTCGGGCAGGGCCTTCGCCACAGCGGTGGCCGCACCGGTTTCCGTGATGACCATGTTCAGCGCGGCGGAGCGGCCCCGGCGGTCGCCCTTGTGGAAGTTATCGATCAGGTTCTGGTCGTTGGTGAAGGAGTGGACCGTCTCCACGTGGCCGTGGATCACACCGAACTTGTCGTTGATGGCCTTCAGGACCGGGGTAATGGCATTGGTGGTGCAGGACGCCGCGGACACGATCTGGTCCGTGTCCTCGATGGTGCCGTGGTTAATGCCGTGCACGATGTTCTTCAGCGCGCCCTTACCCGGGGCAGTCAGGAGAACGCGGGCAACGCCCTTGCTCTGCAGGTGCTGGGACAGGCCCTCAGCGTCGCGCCAGCGGCCCGTGTTGTCCACCACCAGGGCGTTGTGGATGCCGTACGCGGTGTAGTCGATCGTGGCGGGGTTGTCCGAGTAGATGACCTGGACCTGCACACCGTTCGCGGTGATGGTGTTGGCGTCCTCGTCCACGCGGATGGTTCCCTCGAAGGAGCCGTGGACCGAGTCGCGGCGCAGAAGGCTGGCGCGCTTGGTGAGGTCCTTGTCCGAGCCGCGGCGCACCACGATGGCACGCAGGCGCAGGCCGTGGCCGCCGCCGGCCTTTTCGATGAGAAGGCGCGCCAGCAGGCGGCCGATCCGGCCAAAGCCGTAGAGCACAACGTCGGTGCTGGTGCGGTCATCGCCACCACGCCTGCCTACTACCTCGGCAAGCTCGGCGCGGAGGAACTCTTCCAGGGTGGCGCCGTCGCCTTCTGCCTTGAACTTCTCCGCGAGGCGGGCGACGTCGATGGCCGCCGCACCTAGCTCCAGCTGAGCCAGGATGTTCAGCAGCGGTGCGGTCTCTTCGAGCAGGAGCTCGGTGTTGCTCATGCGGCGGGCGAAACGGTGCGCCTTGAGGATGTTCATAGTGGACTTGTTGATCAGGCTGCGGCCGTGAATGCTGGTCACCACGTTGTTTTCGCGGTACAGCCGGCCAATCACCGGAATCATGGCCTCGGCGAGAGCCTCCCGGCCCATCCACGTATCAAGACAAGAATCTGACGTCTGGCTCACAGAACTACCTTCCTCGGTTCAGCCGCATACGTCGTCGTACGCGGTTGGCGGCCACCTGATGTTGTCCAGGGGCTCTGGCACCGGCAGGATGCGGTCCATCCCGGGTGCCGTGGAGAAGCGTAAAGAAAAGCCACCGGCTGCGAACGCAGACCCGGCGGCAGAACTTCTACGTTCGCTCTCTATTCTAGGCTGGAGCGACACCGCGGACCGCCGCAACCGGCGTGAAATCACTCACATGCGGGGCGCGTCGGTGCCCGGCGGGTGGTGTTGGATGGGTTGACCGATACGCCGGGGTGTGTAGAACCCGCGCCAACGCTGGCCACTTTCGCCCATAGGGAGTTCTTAGGGAGTTTCTACTTCCGGCAGGACCAGCAAGCCGTCCGAAGCGGCAGCCATCCGCTCATCATCGTTCGGCCACAGGTGAGCATACGTCTGCAGCGTCTCCGTGGCGTCCTTATGGCCCAACCTGTGGGCCATAGCGACCGGTGACAGGCCCGCCGCGATCAGCAAGGATGCATGATGGTGCCGCAGCTGATGCCACCCATCCCCGATGCCAGGAAGGACCTTCCTCGCCGTCTGCCACGCCATCGCCCGCGTGTTCCGATAACACGCACCCAGCCGCCCCTGGAACACTAGTGTAGCGTGTCGTTGATTACTTTGGGTCTGATTGTTTGTCAGACTTGATTCATGGTTTATCTGGCAAGGGCATTGGAATTGCGCGACGGGGACCGAGGG